>CANRAW010000040.1 GCA_947628715.1 uncultured Clostridia bacterium | reverse complement strand
AAAAATAATGTTATTGGAAAAGACAACAAGTTAATTTGGCATTTACCAGAAGATTTAAAAAGATTTAAAGAAATAACTCAAGGAAAGACGATAATAATGGGAAGAAAAACTTTTGAATCATTAGGTAGAGTTTTGCCGAATAGGAAACATATAGTAGTAACTAAAAATAAAAAATGGAAATATGATAATCCACAAGTAGAAATAGTATATGGAATAGAAGATTTAAAGAAATACATAGATAGCGAAGAAGAAAATTTTGTAATAGGTGGAGAATCAATATATAGTTTACTTATGCCTTATGTAAATAAAATGTATGTAACTAAGATAAATGAAAATTTTGATGGAGATACATATTTCCCTGAAATAAATGAAAAAAATTGGAAAATTATAGAGAAAAAAGAAATGCAAAAAGATGAAAAAAATCCATATCAATATGAATTTTTAACTTATGTAAGAAAATAAAATTTAGAATATCAAGTTTGTATAATATAAAATGAAAAAAGTGATTTTTAACACACATATATAGAATATGTGTGTTTTTGTTTGCACGTATTTAAAGAGAGCCATGAAACGGGAATTTTTAAAATTATACTTTTTTTTTTGCTGTAATAGTAGTATAATATAGTGCGGGGAAAAAAGAAAGGAAGGATAAACGTTGAGAAAAATTACTGACTTCATAATAAACAAAAGACATTTTATTTTAGTTTTGTTTATTGCTCTTACAATAATTTCAGCAATAGCATCAACAAAAGTAAAAATAAACCACGATATAGCTAAATACATGCCAGATACATCAGAAACAAGAATTGGTATGGATATTATGGAAGAAGAATTTTCAGGAACTGAAACAAGCAATCTGAATTTAATGTTTGAAAATCTTGCAAATGAAGAAAAGGGTGAGATTAAAAGTTATTTAGAATCTATAAATGGCGTAGATGAGGTAGAATATGACGAAACTGAAGATTATAACAAAGATAACTATACTTTATATGTTATCACAGTAGACGATAAATCTGATTCGCAGGTAGCATCTAACCTATATAACGAAGTTACTGAAAAATATAAGGATTACACTATTTACACAAGTGGTGGTGTATCTGAAAGCAACAAATCAGTATTACCATTTTGGATTAT
Organism: uncultured Clostridia bacterium; assembly: GCA_947628715.1. GTDB lineage: Bacteria > Bacillota > Clostridia > TANB77 > CAG-508 > JAAWPK01. The sequence goes on along the minus strand of CANRAW010000040.1, from coordinate 10,331 downwards.
TGCACTTGCTGTATTTTGTGCTTTAATTATTCTACTTATAATGTGTGAATCTTATGTTGAACCATTTTTATTTTTAACATCAATACTAATGGCAGTAGTTTTAAATAAAGGAACAAATATTATCTTCCAAAATGTGTCAAATATTACAGACTCAATTTCGGCTATATTGCAGATGGCATTATCAATGGATTATTCGATAATGTTAATGAATAGATATGACCAAGAAAAGAAAAATGAAAAAGATAAGATAAAGGCAATGAAAAATGCGTTATATAAAGCATTTCAAGCTATATCAAGCAGTTCTGTTACAACAATAGTAGGTCTACTTGCTTTAGTATTTATGAGCTTTACAATAGGAAAAGATTTAGGATTTGTTTTAGCAAAAGGAGTGTTGTTTAGCTTACTCTGCATTTTCTTCGTATTACCAGCTTTAATATTAATGTTCGATAAATGGATAGTTAAAACAAAAAAGAAAAGTCCAAATATAAAATTAGGAATATTAGGTAAATATAGTTACAAAATAAGATATGTTTCAGTACCTTTGTTCCTTACAGTATTCATTGCTAGCTTTATAATAAAAGGAAACTTAGGCATTGATTACACTGATTCTCAAACAGATGAAATTGAAAAAGTATTTACAGAAAATAACCAGATGGCAATTGTATATAAAAATGAATATGAGGAACAAATTTCAAAATACTTAAAAGAATTTGAAAACAATGAAAAAATTGATGAAGTATTAGGTTATGGAAATACGATTAATGAAAAACTAAAATATGATAAATTGAATACGAAATTAAATGATTTAGGCTCAGATGTAAGCATAGAAGATTATTTATTAAAAATATTGTATTATGATTATTATAATCCAGATGGAAATAATGAAATGACATTTAATGAATTCGTTAATTTCATTGAAACAGAGGCATATAATAATGAAAAAACAAATGAAAAGATAGACGAAAAAACTAAAAAGGATATTTCAAGATTAAAAAAATTTGTAACTGTTTCGTCTATGAATAAAAAGAGAACATCAAGTGATATTGCAAGTACATTAGAAATAGAAAATAGTAAAATAAATGATATTTATATTTATTATCTTTCAAAAAATGGAAACATACAAATTACTCTAAATGATTTTATTAATTTCTTAAATAAAGACGTTTTAAAAGATAAAAAATATTCAAGTAAGATTGATACAGAAAGTAAAAATAAATTAAATACACTATCAAAATTTACAAATAAGCAAACAATACAAAAGAAAATGAAAAGTGAAGAAATTGCAAAAATGTTTGGAATTAATGAAGATACGGTAAAGGAGTTATATAAGTATTACATTTCATTAAGTGATATAAACGAAAAAATGACAATTTCTGCATTTTCAGATTTTGTATTAAATAATGTATTAAGTGATAATGCTTATGCAAGCAGTTTTGATGCAGAATCAATAACAAACATAAATCTACTATCAACATTTAGTAATAAAAATGTTATTAATAAACAAATGAGTAGCATAGAATTATCAAAATTATTTGACATAAATGAAACAATGGCGAGTCAAATTATATTTTTAAAATACAGCATGGCAAAAACAGAGCAAAATATGACAGATATGACAGCATCACCTTATGAATTTGTAAAGATAATATTAGACAATAAAGAAATGGACGCTATAAAAAAGAGTATTGATGCAAAAACAATGCAAACATTACAGCTATTATCAACTATTATGGAAAGTAGTATAAATAATAAAGAATTTACATATCAAGAGCTTTCTAAACTAACAAATATAGATAGTAACACTACAAAAAATATTTATACTTTATATGTTTCAAGTAAAAATAACACAGCCTTAACTCCTAAGGAATTTGTAGATTTTGTACTTGCACAAAAAAATGACAGTGCACTTACAGATAAGATTAACAAAAGTACAATTAAAGATTTAACCCTATTGCAATCTGTTATGGACGGTGTCATAAACAATAAAAAATATAAAAACAGTGAAATGTCTTCACTATTAGGAATAGACAAAGAAGATACAAATTTGCTTTATGGCTTATATAATTATAAATACATAAATAAAAATCCTAGTTTATCATTAAAAGAATTTGTAAATTTCTTACTCAAAGATGTTGTTACAAATAAAGAATATTCAAGTAATTTTGATAAAAATAAAATATCAAAATTAAATACAATAAATAGTATAATGGATGCTGTTCAAAAAAATACAAAATATACTGCTGACGAAATATTTGCTGTTTTAAGTAAATTAAGTAATGATGTTGAAAAAAATACAGTCGAGATGCTTTATACTTATTATGGAAGTAGCAAAGAGTATAATGAAGACTGGGAGCTTACAGTAGAAGAATTTGTCAATTACTTAAATAATGAAGTGCTAGAAGACGAACGATTCACAGACTTTTTAGAAGAAGACATGAAAAATGATATAAGAGAAGCAAAAGATACTATAAAAGACGCAAAAGAGCAACTTATAGGAGACAATTATTCAAGAGTAGTTTTAAATACAAAATATAATTTAGAAACACCTGAAACTTTTGATTTTATAAAAAATACAAAAGAAATGATAGGAAAAGATGTAAAAGAATTTTACTTAATTGGAGATTCTCCAATGGCTTATGAAATGAGTCAAACATTTAATAATGAATTAAATACAATAACAGTAATAACAATGATAGCAATATTTATAGTTGTTGCATTTACCTTTAAGTCGATTACAATACCTGTAATATTAGTCATGACAATACAAACAGCAGTATATCTAGTTATGGGAATATTATCAATTATAGGAGAAAACGTTTATTTTATTGCAATACTTATTGTTCAAAGTATATTAATGGGAGCAACAATTGATTATGCTATTCTTTACACATCATATTATCTTGAACAAAGAAAAACTAAAGGAATAAAAGAAGCAATTATTGAGGCATATAATAAGTCAATAAATACAATACTTACTTCAAGCTCAATACTTATTATAGTAACATTAATTATTGCAAACTTTGCATCAGCTATTGCAGCTAAAATATGCAAAACAATATCAGAAGGAACGCTATGCTCTACGATTTTAATTTTAACATTATTACCAGCCGTTCTTGCATTTTGTGATAAAGTTATAGTAAAAAAGAAGTGATAAGATATGAAAAAAATAATAAACATAATTATAGTATTTGCAGTTTTATTATTAGTTATATTTGCCATAAGTTGGGCAGTATTTGTAATATATCCGCAAAGTAAAAAAGTATATTATGCAGAAGATTTTGGAATAGAAAGAATTTTAAGTGAAAAAGACTATGACAATGATGGAATAGACGATTACACAGACATAATGCTAGGCGCAAGGCAAGATGCAGAAAATAAGCCAAAATACAAAAGTGCATATTATGCTGGAGGCTATCCACCAGATAATGAAGGAGTTTGCACAGATGTAGTATGGCGTGCTTTCAAAAATGCAGGATATATACTAAAAGATATGGTTGACGAAGATATAGCAAATAATGTATCAGAATATCCTAGAGTAAACGGGAAGCCCGACCCTAATATTGATTTTAGAAGAGTACCAAATTTAAAAGTTTATTTTGAAAGAAACGCCATTACTCTTACAACTGACATAAATGAAATAGAAAACTGGCAAGCAGGAGATATTGTAACTTTTGGAACAGAACATATTGGTATTATATCTGATAAAAGAAATGAAAATGGAATACCATATTTAATACATAATTCTGCTCAGCCATTAAGAGAAGAAGATGCACTTGAAAGTACAAATAAATGGAGGAAAATATCTGGGCACTTTAGAATAAAGTAAAAGTTGAATAAAGTAGCAAAATATGCTATAATAAAAAAGATATAGGCAATTACCTTATGCAAAAACCTATACGTTGCAATCACAAATTATTTATTTGGAGGAAAAAACATGATTGTAGGCACCGAAAACAACGAATTTCGGAAGAGCATAGTACAAGACTATGCTGATGTAGTCATTCTTTCGGAATACATCTACACCAATGTCGAGGTTTCAGCATCAGCTGAATCTGACAAAATGGAAATAAGCCTTACTGAAGAAAGAACGTGTGACATCCCCATCAGAGTCATACTGAAAGAAAGACGAAGCATTTTTGAAATTCACATTAAAAATGTAAGCCCGTCCGCTGGTTACTCAGGCAGTTTGAATCTTAATGTTTTAATCCCAGCAACATGGCATTTTACAGAAATGCGCATCAAAACCGAAGGGAAGGTTTCAGTAAGCAAAGGTGTCAAAGGAGACAAACTGTCAGTAATTACGCAAGAAAAAGCAAGTATAGAAGCCGAATTTGCCTCTGAAACAATCTGGTGCGGAAGCGCTAAGATTGAGTGTGTCCAGAAAAAGTAAAAAATGTATAACCTAAAAAGCTACCGCTATGGTGGCTTTTTAGGCTATAAAGAGAAAATATAGTCTTGACAATTTTCGATAAAATATTATAATATATTTATGGATTTTACAGAAAAGGAGATTTTTATGTCTACATATTTTATAACAGGTGGAGCAGGATTTATTGGCTCTAGTCTATCAGAAAGGCTTATAAAAGAAGGACAAAAAGTTGTAACGATAGATAACTTTTGTGATTTTTATAATCCAAAAATAAAAGAAAATAATATAAAAGAATTAGAAAAAAACAAAAACTTTAAAATCTATAGGGCAGATATACGAGAAAAAAATATAATTAAAAAAATATTTGACGAAAATGATATTGATATTGTAGTACATTTAGCTGCAATGGCAGGGGTTAGACCATCTATTGAAAATCCAATATTATATCAAGAAGTAAATTGTCTAGGAACACAAAACATATTAGAAGAAATGAAATTACATGGATTAAATAAATTAGTAATGGCATCTTCAAGCAGTGTTTATGGAAATTGCAAAGAAATTCCATTTAGAGAAGATATGATAGTAGATTTTGCAATAAGCCCTTATGCTGCTACAAAAAAGGCAAATGAAGTAATGACACATGTATATCATAAATTATATAATATAAATGTGATAATGCTTAGATTTTTCACTGTATATGGCCCAAAGCAACGTCCAGATTTAGCAATAAATAAATTTACGAGGCTTATGTTAAATGATGAAGAAATACCAATGTTTGGAGATGGAACAACATCAAGAGATTACACATATATTGATGACATTGTAGATGGAATAAATGGCGCTTGCAGATATGTAATGGAAAATAATAATGTATATGAAATATTAAATCTTGGAAATTCTGCACCAGTATCATTAAAAGAAATGATAAATACTATAGCAGAAGTTGTAGGAGTTACACCCAAAATAAAAAGATTGCCAATGCAACCAGGAGATGTTGAAAGAACTTATGCAGATGTATCAAAAGCAAAAAAATTAATAGGATATGAACCAAAGATTAGCTTTAAACAAGGAATAACTAACTTTGTAGAATGGTATAAAATAAATAAAAATTTGTATTAAAAAGGAAACGGAAATATTAGAAAGGAATGGTAAAAAATGAAAATTGCAGTAGCAGGAACAGGATATGTTGGATTAGTGGCAGGAGTTTGCTTTGCAGAAAAAGGACATCAAGTTATGTGCGTTGATGTTGACGAAAATAAAGTAAAAATAATGAAGGGCGGACATTCTCCAATATATGAGGAAGACCTAGAAGAACTTATGATAAAAAATTATAAAGCAGGAAGATTAGACTATACAACAGATTATAAATCAGCATACAAAACAGCTGATGCTATATTCATAGGAGTTGGAACACCTGAAATGCCAGATGGCTCAGCAAATCTAGAATATATTGCAACTGTTTCAAGACAAATAGCAGAAAATATAGAACATGATTGCTTAGTCGTTGTTAAATCAACAGTTCCAATTGGAACTAACGATAAAGTTGAGCAATTTATAAAAGACTCATTAGTACATAATGTAAAGGTAGAAGTTGCAAGTAACCCAGAATTTTTATCACAAGGAAGAGCTGTAAAAGATACATTAGAAGCTAAAAGAATAGTAATAGGAACAGAAAGTAAATATGCAGAAGATATGCTTAGAGAAATATATAAACCATTTAATTTACCAATAGTTTCTGTAAGTAGAAGAAGTGCAGAAATGATAAAATATGCTTCAAATGATTTCCTAGCTTTAAAAATATCATATATGAACGATATTGCAAATCTTTGCGAATTAGTAGGAGCAAATATAGAAGATGTTGCAAAAGGAATGAGCTATGATCCAAGAATAGGAAGCAGTTTTTTACATGCAGGAATAGGATATGGAGGAAGCTGTTTCCCAAAAGACACAAAGGCATTAAAATATTTATCTAAACAACATGGATATAGATTAAAAACAGTTGAAGCAGCAGTCGATGTAAATGAGGAACAAAAAACTAGATTACTAAAAAAAGCAAAAGAAAGACTAATAACATTTAAAGATTTAAAAATTGCAGTATTAGGTTTAACATTTAAAGCAGGAACAGACGATTTAAGAGAAGCACCATCTATAAATAATATAAAAGCATTATTAGAAACAGGTGCAAACAAAATATATGCTTATGACCCAGTTGGAATGGATAATTTTAAAAAGTTATATCCAACACAAATAAATTATGTTGACAATCCTATGGAAGCATTAAAAGATGCAAATGTATGCTTTATTTTTACAGAGTGGAATCAAATAAAAGAAATAAAGCCAGAAGATTATAAAAAATTAATGAAAACACCTCTTGTATATGATGGAAGAAACATATACAATATAGAAGAAATGAAGAAAAACAAAGTAGAATATTACTCTATTGGTAGATAAAAACTATGCGGTTTTTCCTATGCCATTAAGAAAAAATAAATTTTCCAAAAATTAGTTGGAAAATTTATTTTTTTTCAAAAAAAGGGTATAAAATGGTTGAAAAAAAATCCAAAAACATATATAATATTTTAAGTAGTTTTTACAGAAGAAAGGAAAGGTAAAAAAATGGAGGAGTTAGATTTAAGAGAACTATTCTACTTATTTTGGAACAAGAAAGCTGAAATAGCATTAATAACATTAGTGTTAATGATTATTGGCGTTATTTATTCATATTTTTTCGTTACACCTGTGTATACAGCAGTAACTAGCATAGTATTAGTACAAAGTTCTGGAAGCAGTGGACAGAGCGAAACATCTGCAATTACATCTGCTGATTTAACAATAAACTCAAAATTAGTTTCTACTTATGGCGAAATTATAAAGAAAAATAAAGTTCTAGATCAAGTTGCTGAAAAATTACATCTTGGAGAAGACGAAATAAATAAAATAAAAAATAGAATTTCTGTAAGTTCTGTTAAAGATACAGAAGTTATAGACATTGCAGTAACAGACGAAGATCCTAATTTTGCAGCACAAGTTACAAATGAAATCGCTCTTGTATTTAGTGATGTGGTTAAGGAAATATTCAATACTGATAACGTATACTCTTTAGACAAAGCAGAAGCAGAAAAGACTACAACAAATGTTAACCATGTAAAGGATATAGCAATATTTACATTTATAGGCTTAGTATTATCAGCAATTTATGTATTAATATATAACATGTTAGATAATACAATAAAAACTGAACAAGATATTGACAAATGCACAGGATTATATATTTTAACTTCTATACCAAATTATGAAGTTGAATTTAAAGGCACAAAAGGAGGTAGAAAATAATGAGAAAAGAATTAATTGTTGAGAAAAATCCAAAATCTCCTATTGCTGAAATTTTTAGAACACTAAGGACAAATATTTTATTCATGAGTTCACAAAAAAGTTTAAGAACAATATTAGTTACATCGACAATGCCAGGAGAAGGAAAAAGCTGGACATCTTCTAATTTAGCAATAACATTTGCACAAGCAGGAAAAAAAGTTATTTTAGTAGATGCAGATATGAGAAAAGGAAAACTTGCTTCACTTTTTCAAGTACCAAATAAGCCAGGACTTTCAAACTTCTTATCAGGAATAGACGAAATGGACTTGGATGAAAACGTAGATATATTAAAATATGTAAAAGCAACAGAAATAGATAATTTATTTTTAATTCCATCAGGAAATGTACCACCAAATCCTGCAGAATTATTAGGTAGAGATACAACACGCAAAATGATTGATAATTTAAAAGAAATGTTTGACATAATCATATTAGATGGAACACCTAGTTTATTAGTTACAGATGCTTTAGTATTATCAAGAATAGTTGATACAACAATTTTAGTTGCTGCATATAAATCAACTAAGAAGGAAGACCTAGAAAAAGTAAAAAGATCAATTGAAAACGTAGGTGGAAAAATTGCAGGTGTTGTATTAAATAAAACACCAGTAAAATCTAAAGAATATAGTACAGCATATTATTATGGTGATAAAAAGAATAAGACAAAATCAGAAAGCACGGATTCAGATAGCGCAAGATAAAGATATTGAAATGAGGTAGAAAAAGTGATTGATATACATACACATCTTATCCCAAATGTAGACGATGGTTCTAAAAGTATAGAAACAAGTCTTAAATGTTTTGAAGAAGCAGAAAATGCAGGATTTACTGATATTATTTTAACATCACATTGTATGACAGATTGGTATGAATCAAAACCAGAAGAATTAAAATCATGGAAGGATAAATTGCAAGATATTCTGAAGGAAAATAACAGAGAATTAAAACTTCATACAGGGATGGAAATATATATATCTGAAGAATTAGACAAAAAAATGAAAGAGGGCAGACTTCTTACTCTAGCAGATAGTAGATATATATTAATAGAATTACCAATGTCAACCAGCATTAATTACCTAGATTATGTACTTTATTATTTTGATTCAATAGATATAAAAGTAATAATTGCACACCCAGAAAGATATAGAGCAGTACAAGAAAATCCAAAACTTGTTGAAGAATATATAGAAAAAGGTTGCTTAATGCAATGCAACTTTGGAAGTATATTAGGAAATTATGGTAGTCATGCTAAATCAACAATAAAGCATTTATTGAAAAAAGATTTAGTTCATTTTGTGGCAACAGATTGTCATAAAATGGGAGGAATATATTTAGATGTACCAAAGGCTTTAAAGAAAATTCAAAAAATAGTAGGTGCAAGTAAGACAGAAGAAATAACAACATTGAATCAACAAAAAATATTAAACAACCAAGAGTGGGAGTAAGAAAAAAATAATAGATTGGAGAAGAAATGTTGAGAAAAGTATTAATAAGTGTAATAATTGTAATGATGCTATTTTCTATTAACGTTTATGCGACAGCACCTAAAGATAATACAGTCGTAGAAGATAATAATAAAGAGCAAAATACCAATAGTAATACTAATGTAGATAAAAATAAAGAAGAAGATAAAAATACGAATACAAACACAAATACTAATACTAATGAAAATAATAACACAAATACTAACACGGAAGATAAACCAAATACAAATACTGATAATAATAATTCAGAAGGAAATACTGAAGGTAAAGATAATCAAGACACAAACAATAATCAAGGAAATAGCAATCAAGAAAATAATAATAACGATAATAAAAATAATAATTCAAATACAAATAATAACAATAATTCTAATACAAATACGAACAAAAATAATGGTTCAAATGATAAACGGAAAGACAAATACACAAAATAAGCCTACTACAAATAATCCAGTATCAAAATCTAAAAATGCAGATTTAAAATCATTAAAAGTTAATGTAGAAGGCATGTCTCCTGAATTTGATAAAAATACTACAGAATATTACTTAATTGTAGATTTAAGTGTAGAAAAAATAGATGTAACGGCTACTGCAGACCATGAAAAAGCAAGTGTTAAGGTTACAGGAAATAACTCAATAAAATTAGGCGAAAATACAATAAATATAAACGTAACAGCAGAAGATGGAACTGTAAAAAAATATGTAATTAACGTTACAAAAGTAGATAATGTTGAACTTGCAGATGCAAGCCTACAATCAATTGAAATTAGTAATTACAAAATATATCCAACGTTTAAGCCAGACGTATATAGATACAATTTAATGGTAAATAACGAAATAGATAAACTAGATTTAGTTGCAAAGGCTGAAAAAGAAAACGCAAAAGTAGAAATTACAGGCAATGAAAACCTAAAAGAAGGAGATAACATAATAGAAATTACTGTAACAGCAGAAGATGGAGTTACAGTTAGAAAATATAGAATAAATACTTATGTATCTCCTAAGAAAGTAGAATTAAAGAAAGAAAGCAAAGTTCCAGCAATTATCTTAATAGTTATTTTAAGTGCTGTTGTTGTTGCTTTAGCTACATTTATTATCATAAGAAA
>CANRAW010000039.1 GCA_947628715.1 uncultured Clostridia bacterium | reverse complement strand
CCCTGCAACTGCTATTTTCATATAAAGTCCTTCTTTCAAACGATAGTATTATATATTATTTTTATAAATTATGCAAACTTTTGATATAATTTTTATTACTTCAAAAAATAAATGTATTTTTCAAATATAAATATTATTTATCCACTTAATAAAATATATTTATATTTTTTAAATTCTATTTACTTTTATGTGTTATAATTCATTATTTGTCTAATATATATTTTAATTTAATTATTATAAATCTTATATAGAAATTTATTTTAATTTTTGTAAAGAATAATATCAAAAATAAAGTTGACTATAAAATAAGATAATTTTTTATAAATTCAGCAACCCCATTATTATCATTATCAAATTCAGTTATATATTTAGCTTTATTTTTCACATTATCATTTCCATTTTTCATAGCAACAGCACACCCTACATAACTCAACATTTCTAAATCATTATCATCATCACCAAATGCAATTATTTGACTTGAATCTATATTAATATTATTGGCCAATTGTTTTAAGGTATTTCCCTTAGTTGCATATATACTATAAATGTCTAATTTATGTTTTTTATCTGTCCAAGTTCTTATTTTTTTACTATTTTTTACCACATTATTAACTTTTTTTAATGCATAATAATATTTATCATGAGAAAAATTTAAATTAATTTTTTCAATATTCATACCATTTAAACTATTATCAATTATATTTCTTGTATCAACTATATAATCTACAATCCTCTTATCTTTAATAACACGAGTAATTTGTTTTAAATCATCTTTTGTAATATACCATTGCCCCGATATTAAATATTCTACAAAAAAATTATTATCTTTAATAAATTCTTCAACATCATTATAATTTATCCAATTTTCTATCACATATCTACCATTTTTATCAACACAAGATGCACCATTTGATGTAATAAAATAATCAACACAATTTATATTTCTTATTTTCTTAGGTATGCCAATCATAGATCTTCCAGTGGATATTACAATTATATATCCAGCTTTAGACAATTTTTCTAAAACATGAATTGTTTTCATAGAAATTGTTTTATTTTTCGTTAATAAAGTCCCATCTAAATCTATTGAAACCATTTTATATTTATTATTATTCATTATTAGACTCATGCTCTAAATATGTTTCTACTAACTTATAGTCTTCTTTAGTTGTTATTTTCATATTAGTATATTCACATATTAAAATTTCTACATTCAATCCCATAATAATGCCTAACATACCAGCCGTATACGATTCATATAATTTTTTATTAAATTGATTATTATTATAAATAGCATCTGCAATGCTTAAATACATTGCCTCTGGAACTTTTGCATGCAACAAACAACTTCTATCTGGACCAATTGATATTGAGTTATCGCTTTCAGATATTTCATAAAAAAATCCATGACATTTTGCAGCAGTAGTTACCACAGTATTGTCAGTACATTTTGAAATGCATTCATCAATGTTTGATAACGTTACTAAAGGCATATTGGCATTATGAATAACTATTTTAGAAGATTTAGAAAATCCATTATTAGTTAGATAATTAACACCATTTTTTATAGATTCATGCCTAGTACTACCACCAATAATAATTCCACTAACTTTGCTAATAGAATACTTGTTTATTATTGTATTCATTTCATCAACATAATCTTTCAAACATACAATAAATATTTGATTAATAGAATTGCAATTTGAAAATTTTTGTAAAGTATGTACTATTAAAGGCTTCTTTTTAATTTCAACGAATTGTTTAGGATAATTAGCATCAAATCTTGTACCATTTCCTCCAGCCAAAATCAATGCAATATTCATAATATCACTCCTCGAATAAATGATTTTGATTTGCTATATAAGATATATAAACTATTATAAAAAATATTTTTTAAAATTTCAATACATAAATACCACTATTAGTGACTCAAACAATTTGAAAGTAATAATTCATAGATTTATCTTTAAATATTTATAGTTATTCGCTTTTTAGCTTAACTTTTTAAATTTATATCTTTTGAATTATCAGAAATAATTCTAAATGTGTAATTTTAAGGTAGTAAAATTACTGTAATATCTAGGCAATAGATTCATTAACACTAAATAAAAGATTTCTGCGACAAATTAACTGATTGACATATACCACATTAAATTTTCTATTTTTTAATATAAATTAATATTTTTAATCTTTATTAATTTTAGAACGAATGAGTCTTTTATGACTCCTTAATACTTCATTAATTCTTTCGTTTAAATTTGGTATTTTTTTATAATCTCCATATTGATCAGTCAATATTTTTTCATAATCAATAGGGATCCTTAATTCGTGATTTGAATCATCTTTTTTCAAAGTTGTATTCCATATTTCATTTGATTTATAAAGAAATAAATATGAGAAGATATCAGTTCTGATGCTATATTCAGAAGTCATAGAAGGATACTTTTCGCATAAAGAATAATACTTTTTCATTAAAGGCTTTATTGGTACTAATATATATTGAAACTTTTTTAAAAATAATTTTAACTTACGTTTTGGATTTTTATATCCTTCAAATTTAATATCTACACATTTATAAAATCTAATATTAGATATAAATTTTATTTGTTTAACCATTTTAACCCTTTCTTTTTTATTCTTAGGAGTTCCAGTTAAAAAGAAAATATCGACATGTAAAGCCTCTGTTCTAAAACCAACTGGGGCTAATCTAATAAACATATGTCTACACTTCTTATTGTTACTTAAATCATTATAATAAAAATTTTTAGGCAAATCTTTATTCAATGCTTGAAGCAATTTTTTTCTTTTTTCATATGGAACTAATACATCTATATCGTAGTCCCAAGGAATTTGGCCACCATCTCTTATTAATCCTATTAAAGAACCATATGCAAGAACATAAGGAATTTTATTTTTTTCACAAACATCGTGAAAAGCCAACAAAGCATCCAACGCTTTCTTTTGATAATCTTTAAATTCTTCATATATTTTTTCAAAATTTTTTGGGCACAATTTTGAATTTAAAACTTCTTGTAAAAACGTTTCATTATTCATTAATTTTTCCTCCTTTTTTCATCCCTAATTATGAAGTCTTTTTTCTACTTGTCATTTTTTTTAACAATTGGAAACTTGCTAATAGTTTTTCTTTGTAAAAGATAAATGACAGACTAATAGTTACAACAAGTGAAATAAAGAATAAACAAATAGCTTTTATAAGCCACATATACCAATTGATAATGTTAAATGTAAATAAATATTTTTGTAATGCAAATATTATTATAAAACACGAAATAGCCCAAATAACTTGCTTTACGAAATCATAATTTGATCTCTCAACTAAATTTTTTGAAACATATATTTCATATTGAAGTGTCCTAAAAACATTAGCAAATAATGTACCAATTGTTACACCTATCAATCCTAATGGTTTTACGAGTATTATTGATATTAAAAAATTAATAGTAGCCTCAAAAATTGCTCCATTTCTTGTTTCCTTATATTTTCCTGCAGATTGTACAGCAATTAGATATGGGGTTCTAAGGCAAAAAAAAGCACACGCAAACACGGACAAAAATGCATAAAATGGTATTATATAATTTACATCATTAACTCCAAAAGTATATAATCTAACAAATGGTAATATTAAAAAAGTAGTACAAGAAAATATAACAATCACAAATACGAAATTTAAATATTCAAAAATTTTAAAATTTTTTTCATATGATTCTATCTTACCTCTTGCCCATAAATCACCAAATGCACCTTCCAGTCCATTTGTAAATACGTTTGATAACTTCTTTAGACTACTAAAAACTAAATTATAAATTGAATAAATAGAAACTACTTTAACATTTTTAAATAATGATAACAAAAATACATCTGTATTGTCGTGAACAATATTAGCAATAGAATGTGCCATAACATCTTTTCTTTGCTCTAAAACTATGTTGTCTGCATCTATTTTTTTGATTATTTTATATTTCTTAACTATTATATAATTTAAAAGAATTGGACCTGTAGCAAAACAAACTGCTGCACCAAGTTTAACAATTTGAATGCTAAAACCATACTTTATCAATATTATTGAAACAACTGTACTTGTAATTTTTGTAAATATTAAAATAACATTATATACATATTTACTTTGATTAGCAGATATAAAAGCATTATTTGCAACACCAAAGAAATATTCTGCAAATGTACCAATTCCTATAATTATAACCAAAGAAGCAACATTAATCCAAGAATATATTGAATTAATTATAAAAGGATATACAATTGCTAAAATAATTCCATAAAAAACTAAAACTAATGATACCTTTCTCATATATTTTTCCGTTGATTTTAATATTTTACTTATTTTTTCAATATCCCCTTTTGCTGAATAAATTGCAACTCTTGTAGCTCCACTTATACCTAATGTTAATATAGAAATATATTGCAAAAATTGTGTAATAGATGAAACCATTCCATTGTATTCAGAACCAAACGTTGACAATATCAATCTAGGTAATATTAAACCACATACAAATGATATAATTTCATACGTAAATTGAGATAATATATTATATAATGCTTTTTTTGATTTCATACTTTTCTCACTTTCCCAACTATTTTGACAATATAAATATTACCTATTCATTTAATAAAAATTTTTTTATAGTTTTAAGATTTCACTTTATTTTTATGTCTTCCAACCTTATCAGATGGTAAATCATTTATCAAATATATATGTACTTATAAATTTGCTATCTTATATTCAATAATTATTGTTAATCTTGCATTTTCATATTTTATAATATTAAAGTATAAAACATAAATTAATTAATAAACAGCAAGTATATTTTACTATATATTTCTTTGAAAATCAAGATAATTACTTAATTCATTTTTTAAATAAATATACAATATTAATAATAAATATTTATTGAATATACTCTTTTACATTTTTTAATTCTTCATAATATAAAAATATATTCATATATAAAAAATATTAATATTTATTTTTTTGCTTTTTATTACTTTCTAGTTCATTTATTTTGTTTTTTAATCCGCATATTAAAAGTTCTCTATGTGCTTCACATTCTATTATATTTAATATTGAAAGATAATCCTTCATTTTATACTTTTTTTCAAAATATTTTCTTTTGAAAATTCTATTAACTACTTTTTTTAAAAATCTATTTTTATTTAATATTGATAAATATGAATTTAAATTTTTTTCTGCAAACTCTCTATAGCAATCTTCAATAAACCCTTTTTGTTTAATTTTTTCAGACCTTTCATAAAATTGTTTTAAAATATCCCCTCTACTTGAAATACCTATTAAGTTATTTTTCTTTTCTAATGGGATATATTCAACATCTATATTTTCTTCTTTTATATTTAATTTTATTAATAATTCTGAATTCCAATATTCATCGTTACCTCCATAAAATATAAAATTACCTTGTCCATATACTATTTTTTTTGAATTATATGTTTCTTCACATCCAATACAATGGCTATGTTGCAAAATTACTACATCTGCACCAAAATCTACAATATCATGGCAAATTTGTTGCAAATTCGGTGATGGGTATCTATAAAATTCTTTACCTCCATGGAATATAACAATTAAATAATCACAATTTTTCTTAGCTTCATATATTTCTTTATAGTTTTTTGCATTTATAAATGGGTTTGCACCTCTATTTTTAGATGTTGCAATTGTAAATTCATTTTCACATAAATTGTAGAATCCTACCTTTATTTTATCTTTTTCAAAATATACAATTTTTTCCTTTTCATGATTGTTATTTATAATACCCGTACATAGAATATTATTTTTCGACAATAAATTCATTGTATTCTCTAACCCTTCTTGACCATAATCTAATATATGGTTATTAGATAATAATACAAGATTTGGATTTAATGATTTTATTCCTTCAATTGCGTTTTCATCTGCTATTAAATTTGGGCCTGCCTTCAATATAGGCTTTAATTTTTCTTTTTTTCCTAATACACATTCTAAATTAAATATTCTATAATCTGCATTATACCATTCTTTTTTGAAATTTATATCTAATTCATTTTCTAAATTTTTTTCAAATAATTCTATATTATTATTTGTAGGAACTAAATCCCCTCCAATTACTACTAACATTCTTCCTCCTATAATTTAATTAACTGACCCCATTCTAAATCCCAATCATCCGGATGTATTTTTAAATATCCACCCATATCATAAAATGTTAATTCACCAAAATATATACTATTATTAACTTCATATAAATCTACTCTTACATGAGGAATATTTTTAGATAATTTACTTGCAATTTCTAACATTTTATCAAAATTTTGAGGCTTATGAGGTAAAACTTTTGCATTAGGATGCCAATGATTGGTTAAATTCAAATGATTATATTTATTGTCAAAATAATCAAAACATAATTCTTCCGTATCACTCTGCCTATTAGTTGCAACCAATATAGCTTTTACATATCCATCAAAACAATAAAATTTATAATCTCTTAACTCTTTATCATTTTTATCCTCCATATATTTTTCAATAATAATTCTTGGTTGTATATTTTTGTATACCCATTCCCTACCAGCATAAAAATAATTTATCTTCAAAGATTTGTTCATCTTAGACTTTGCTTCTTTTTTATCAAATTTGCTTTTATCTTTACAAATTATTAATCCTCCAGAATCATGGGTACACTTAATTACAAATTGATTAGGTAATTTAGAAAAATCTATCTCATCAAAATTATTATACACTCCTAGTGTAGGAATTATATATTTTTCTCCAATTATGTTAGCTACATAGTTTTTAACTTCATATTTATCTACCATATTTACATATTCTGATTTTCTATCATATAATTTTAGCCACTGAAGTTTTTCATTAAATGTTTTAGGATTATCTAAATTTAATTTTTTACCCATCTTATTCTTAAAATTTAATTTTAAATATAATTTATCATTAAAATTTCGAAAAGGTTTTCTATTCATTAAATATAATACAATTTTAATAGGATCTTTTAAATATTGCATTATTTTCGATTTTCTATTAAAATTTTTTTGTTGAGAAATTTTTATTTTTTTCATATTCATCACCTTAATTTTTCCTATACCATTCTATAAATTTTATAATTCCATCTTCAAATGTTGTCTTAGGTTCATAACACAACAATTTTTTAGCTTTACTTATATCAGCATAAGTCTTATCAACATCTCCTGGTTGCATATTCATTTGTTTAATTTTAGGTTTGATACCTAAATTTTTACCAATTATATTAATCATTTCTTTTAAACTAATTGGATTATTACTACCAAGATTAATTACCTCATAAACATTATCATGAATCATAACATAATCACATGCTTTACAAATACCATCAACTATATCATCAATATAAGTATAGTCTCTTGATGTAGTTCCATCACCAAACATAGGTATTTCTTCATTATTTAGCATCAATCTCGTAAATTTATTTATTGCTAAATCAGGTCTTTGCTTGGGACCATATACTGTAAAAAATCTTAACATAATAATATTCATATTATTTAATTTGTGGTAAACATGTGCCATAATTTCGTTAGATTTTTTAGTTGCAGCATAAGGACTAATAGCAAAGTCTACTATCATATCTTCTCTAAATGGAATTTCTTTTGTATTTCCATAAACACTACTAGATGATGCCATAACCAAATTTTTAATTCCATGAAGTTTAGCTTCTTCTAATATATTTTGAGTACCAATTCCATTTACTTCTTGATATAATAAAGGATTTTCAATTGAAGGTCTGACTCCTGCCATTGCTGCTAAATGAACAACAACATCTATATTATTTTCATCAAAGATTTTTTTAATATATTCTCTATTTCTTATATCTCCTCTATATAACTTATAACATTTATTATTTGAAAATGGTTTAATGTTATCTTCTTTTAATTTAGGATCATAATAATCACAAAAATTGTCTATTGTAACAACATTATTTGATTCATTTAATAATTTTTCAGTTAAAGCAGACCCAATAAATCCTGCTCCTCCCGTAATAAAATATGTTTTCATAATTTACCTTCTTTCAATTTATAATTAACTATATAATTTTAAATATTAAATCCTTTATATTATAAAATTTAAGACATTTTTTAAATTCTGAAATGTTTTTTGGAATTATTTTATTTTTAATCATTAATTCAAAAAATCTATTATATAAAACCTTCCTTAAAATTTTATCATTATATTTTATATTTTTAGATAAAATATAATCAATATCATTATTTATTTGATTACAATTTTCCTTTGTAAATTTTCTAATTCCACCAAATACAGCTAAACAATTAAATATTGTTTCGTCATATTTGCCTGTAATTTTCTTACTATTATTTTCAATAATTTTTTTAGTATATTCAACTGAAATTTGTTTTTTATAGTTTGGATGTTTATCATGAACTCTATATTTTAGTAAAATTTTTGGTACTATTCCAACATTATACTTATCGATAATTCTATTCCATAATTCGAAGTCCTGTGCACGTTTAAAATTTTCATTATATTTGTAATTTTTAAACACTTCTTTCTTACCAACAATGGTTGGATGAATAAATACTGATCTATATAACAATTGAATTTTCAATTCCTCATCATTAATTAAAAATAATTTTAAACTTGAATTTTCTTTACCAAAAGTCCTAGCATAGGATGAACATATATCAATGTTGGAATGTTTTTCTAAGTAGTTTATCTGACATTCTAGTCTGTTAGGTAAACTAATATCATCACTGTCCATTCTTGCAATATAATCACCAGTTGCTATATCAATCCCTTTATTCAAAGAATATGGTAACCCCATATTTTTTTCATTTAATAAAAGTATTATTCTTTTATCAATATATTTTTCTTTCAAATATTCATATTCATCTTTATCTCCATCACAAATAATTATAAACTCAAAATTATAATATGTTTGATTTAATATACTATTTATAGCAGTATCAATCATATCTCTATCTGTTTTATATGTTGACATTATAACGGATATTTTTTTTATATTCATTTTTTACCTCCAATAATATTTTTATCTGGATGAAAAATTGGACCAGAAATACATAATAACATAATTAAAAACATAATTGTTATAGAATGAAAAATTTCACCCTTGTAATTTGCAAGTAAAAGAGATAAAATCATAGAAATTGCAATTTTTTTATCCTGTATTTTTTTCAAAATTAGATAAAATACAGAAAAATATAATAAAGACACATAAATTATTCCGCCTTGAAATAAATCATTCACATAACCAATATCTGAAGAATCATATCCATATTTCAATGCTTCACCACCATATACTCGGAAACCTTGTCCAAATATTATATTACTACCTTCAGGGAAAAACAATTTTGTTTTTAAGATTGCATAATTACCATTATATTTTTTATCGAAAACCAAAGCATTTGTATCTTCAAAAAAACCTGCAATAAACCTATATGTGTATGGCACAAAATTTTTTAAAGCAATGGAAATTGCTAAAATTGCAACAGTAATAATACCTAAAACTTTTATAGTAAACAGCGTTTTATGTCTAAAAATACAATAACATAATAAATAAACTGAACACGAAACACCAAATATTACTAATCCAGTTCTGCCGTTCAATAAAACTGGAATCATTATGAAAATACATTTAATAATTTTTTTAAAATTACTAGTATTTAAATATTGATTAAACAAAATAGATGCTAAGAATCCATGATAAATTGGCGTTGCAAATGTATAATCAAATGAAATTCCATAAATTCTTGACCTATTTATAAAGATATTTTGGTTAGTACTTCCTTTATAATAAAAATCTAAAGCAATTTGATGTAAATTTGGAAAAACAACCATTATTATACAAATAACACCCTGAAAAATTGCTAAATTTACTACCATATCAAAAAATGTATTTTCATTTTTATTCTTATTAATCCAACTTGATAAAATATAAACATCTATCATATATAAAATTATTAAAAAATTTTGTAAAACTCTACTATCACTTATATTAAATTCATTAATTTTGAAACTATATATGATTAAACAATAAATAGTCGCTAAAAATATTCCTAAAGTAAACATTACATATTCTTTTTTTAAAACTATATTTTTTTTCTTATTTTTTATAAACCAAATTATAATTAATATTACAGATATTATATAAATAGTAAAATTATAATTATATATAATGTTTGATGATATTGTTGGAGTATAAATAATATAAAATAAAATTATATAATAAAATATTTTTTTTAAATTTATTTTCATTTATTTTCTCCCTTTATATTATTACTTTTTTCTAAATAAAATTTTTCTAAATATTTAGTTACATTTTTTATGTCATATCCACTATCAATTATTTTCTTACTTTTTTCATATCTTTTTTTAGGACTATTTAAGATTGCGTTAACCCAGTAATCAAGACTTTTTGACAAACTAATATATTTAATTTCATTTGTTATATTAGCTTCTTTTGGAACATTAGAACTAGCAAAACAACGCAAACCATTAACTTGTGCTTCAATTAAAGAAATACCAAAACCTTCATATAGAGATGGAAAAACAAAATAATCCATAATATTATAATATTTTTCGACATCCTTTTGACCACCTAATAATAAAATATTTGATTTCAAATTGTTCTTATCTATTTCATATTCAATTTCTTTTTTTAAAGGACCATCACCAATTAAAATTAATTTGTAATCAGAATTTTGTTTTAACAATTCTTTAATTAACTTAATCAAAAAAATTTGATTTTTTACACGATCCATTCTTCCTACATTACCTATTACTATGCAATTGTAATCTATTCCTAGTTTTTTTCGAATTTTTTTTCTTATTTCATTATTAAATTTAAATTTTTCTATTTCAATTCCATTTTTTAAAATGATTGCATATTTACTTTTATTATCAAATAAATATTCTGCTGCTTCTTTTGAACAAGCAAAAAAATCTGTTGCATATTTACTTATATTTTTTTTTAGGTAGTTTTTATATATTTTTCTAATCCCTTTGTCATGAACTGAATTTGTATGTCCATGAGCTATTATAATTGGAACTTGACTTTTATGTGCAATTTTAACAATTAATCCAGACAAATGGCTAAAGTGTGTATGAATTATTTTATATTCTCGATGTTCCTTAAAAAATTTTTTCAATTTTTTTGAATATTGATAGGGACCAACTTGATTTATATGGGGCATATAATATAACTTACCACCTAATTTTGTTATTTCTTCATCATAAAAGCCTTTTGAATTAACCAAAAAATCAAATTGTATTTTCTCTCTATCAATATTTTTATAAATATTCATAATTAATGACTGTATACCACCAAGTTCCATTTCGCGAAGTATATGTAATATCTTGACTTTTCCCATATTCCTCCTTAAATTATTCAATTTCTTATTTTTCAATTTAAAAATTGTACTTTTGATTATTTAGATAACATTTTTCCTAATTCTATATTTCCTATCTTGCTATAGTAATTAGCACAACTACAGTCAGGAGTAAATGTTAATTCCCCAAAAATCACTTTTCCATTATCACTATAAAAATCTACCCTGACAAATTTAAAATCTTCAGATAATTTTTCAGCATATTTAATCATTTTGTCTAAATTTTTAGGTTTTTCAATTTTTTTTGTTCCTCGATATTCCTCTTTTAAATATGGTAATTCATTCCATTTTAAATCATAAAAATTTGATTTTTTTGTATGAGTTTCTAAATTTCTTTCAGTACAAACAAATACTCCCATTATTTTCCCTTCACTACAGTAAAACTTATAATCTATTGGTAATTTACCATTTTTATCACATAAATTTTTTTCACATATTATTCTTGGTTTAATATTTAGATAATGTAACTCTGAAGTTGCTAATCCATATTTTTCTTTTAACCAACGATTTAACTTATTTTTTGCTATATTGATATCAAATTTATTTTTATCATCACATACAATATTATATCCTGAACCATGAGTACACTTCAGTACAAACTTATCAGGCAATTTATTAAAATCAATATCTTCAACGCTATCCCAAACAAAATATAATTTATTTAATATATTACCCATTTTTTTACTTTTTATAAATTCCCTAACTTCATATTTATCAGTACATTTGCTAATTAATTTATTATCTTTATAACTTAACTTTAATTTAGTTAATTTTTCATTAAAAGTTTGAGGATTTTTTAAATTAGGTATCTCTCTAGTTCTAATAATAAACAAAATTTTACAACTTAAAGTTGGGGAAATCTTTGAAATACATGAAAAAATTTTCTTTCCAAAAATTTTAATTTTTGCTTGTATAAAACTTATTATATTTTTCATTTCATTTAAAACTCCTTTCGCTTATAATTAATCAACTATATTCTCCTTCTTATAGCATTAAAGCAATACCAAAAAAAATTATATAAACTGTAAAATATATTTAAATTTTCAACATTCCTATATAAATTCCAGGTTCTTTTTAATGCTCTAAATTTATTTGATGATAAGGAATTGCTACTTCTTCTATAATATGATAGTATTTCATTTAATCCATAAGCATAATCTATCTTTTTTAAAACCTTCCACCAGGTTGCTGTATCTTGTCCACGTTTTACATTTGGCATATAAATATCATCTTTTGTCAATTTTTGCATATCAAACATAACAGTCGAAGTCCAAATAGTTGTATTTTTTAGAGCTTGTTTATAATTTATTTTTTCAGGTATATAAACCTTTTTACCAGTAGGAACACCATCTTCATTTGCAAATTCATATCCAGTAAAGGAAAATGCACAATTTTTTTCTTTAATAAATCTAACTTGTCTTTTAAGTTTATCTTTATCCCACAAATCGTCCGAATCTATAAAACAAATATACTGACCTGAGGCTTCTTTAATCCCTTTATTTCTTGCACTTGCAGCGTATTCTTTTTTTTCCAATTTAAAAAGTTTTATCTTTCTATTTTTGTTGTTATCAATATATTCATTTATAATTTTACAACTACTATCTGTTGATAAATCATCTATTAATAACAATTCCCAATTTTCATATGTTTGAGATAATATTGAATCAATTGTATCAGCTATAAATTTTTCAGCGTTGTATACTGGTACTATTACGCTTACCAATTGTTTTTGCGTCATTATGATTACCTCCCAATGAGTTACATTTCATTTATAATTTTACCATATTTCAACTATTATTTGAATAACTTTTTTTGAAAAATGGTATAAATTACAAAGTCTCTATTATTTTAAAAATTACATATAATTTTGTATTTATGTTATATTAGTCATACAATCATTATTTGTAATAAATTTGCAAAAGAAAAAGGTAAATAAATTCATATTACCTTATTTTAAAATGTATACTATTTTACAATTTATAAGTCTATTAAATTTATTTAATCACACATTAACTAATTGATCTTCATTTTCTTTAATTTTAATATTTTTTTTATTTTGTTTTTTTAATATATCTATTTCATCTTTTATTCCAAATTTACCTATATCAACATTTTCTCTTTTAAATATTGTAACTATTGTTTTTATAACTATACTTATATCCTGTTTTAAGGAATAATTTTCAACATATTTTAAATCGTAGTTTATCTTATCTATTATTGATATACCATTTCTGCCACTTACTTGAGCAAGTCCTGTAATTCCAGGTAATACACTAGTTCTTTTTCTTTGTTTATTATTCATATTTGCATAATATTCTGGAATCCAAGGCCTAGGTCCAATAAATGACATATCACCCTTAATAATATTAAAAATTTGTGGTATTTCATCTAATGATGTACTTCTTATAAACTTACCTATTTTAGTAAACTCATCTTCTTTTTTAAAGTCTCTAACATCATTATTAATTTTCATACTTCTAAATTTAATGAGTTTGAAATTTTTACCATCTTTTCCTGTTCTCTCTTGTTTAAAAAATGCAGGTCCTCTATCTTCTAATTTAATAGCAATAGCAATTATCAACATAGGTATTGCAAATATAACTAATACGATTAATGACACAATTATATCTAAAAATCTTTTAACATATTTATACATATTTACCACTTTCTCCAATCCCT
>CANRAW010000038.1 GCA_947628715.1 uncultured Clostridia bacterium | reverse complement strand
GAATATTTAAGATAGCAGGAAACGAAATGACACTAATATCAGAAAATCCAACAACATATACATTGAGATTATATGGAGAAGAAGGATATAACAATGCAGTGAAGTTGCTAAATGACTTATGCAAAAAATGTTATAGCAGTAAAGAATTAGGAACAGAAGCAAGAAGTATAAATATGGAAGACATAGATGCAGTTTCAACATATAACAAATATAGTGCTACAAGTTATGGGGGAACATCTAGTCCAAGTGATAAAAATTATCCAAATATATATGCAGAAGAAAAAGATGCTATAGTAAATGACAAGGCAGGGACGAAAGAGAGTAGGAGTATGCAAACAGAGTGGTATACGGGATATAGTCAGGCAAGTAACTGGACAACAAAATATACATTTTACTCTTACACAATGAGTGAAACATATATGACAACAAAGTACCTAGATTTAATAAGATATAAACCAGGCACAACAACAAATCAAAGCTATTACTGGGTGGCTTCGCGCTGCGTTTACTACTACAGTGACCGTGCGTATTTCCAGGTAAACGTTGTGGGTACTGGCTACGTGAACGCGCTCAGTTTGTTCTACTCGAACTATAAAAGGTACTACGACAGTTTCTCGGTGCGCCCCGTAGTTACTATCGATCTAAGTAACATAGATTTAAAACTACAAGAAGACGATGGAACAGTTTTAGGTAGCACAGATTCAAAACCTATAGAAATAACGAAAAAAACATCAACATAAATTGAGCCAACTATAAAATAAATGTAGAGTACACAAACATCTTTTACAACCTACGCCGCGATGAGGAGGAATCTCTTCCTGCGTAAGGCGTAGCAGGCCAAACTATCGGTCATATCGGGCTTCACATTTATTTTCCCAAGGCGAGGGCACAAGCTCTTTCCTTGGGACTTTTTTTACCTATTTGACTTAAATATATTACAAAAATCTAATATACTTATTGAATACTTTAAGTATAAATGGTATACTAATAATATCTTTTTTAGGCAAAGGTATTGCTTACAAAAAAATGTGTAATATTTTAGATTTTGCAAATTTTATTTAAGAATACAATTGTAAATTGTAGATTTTAACATGAAGAGTTATAAAATAGATAAAGAGGGGTAAAATTGGATGTTAGAATTAAAAAATGTTTCGAAATTTTATTACAATAAAGGAATAATCGCATCTGGCTTTACGAAAATTAATTTAGAGTTAAAAATTGGGGAGTTTGTTGCTATAACAGGCGAATCTGGTAGTGGAAAAAGTACGCTTTTAAATGTTATATCAGGTCTTGACAGCTATGAAGAGGGCGAAATGTATATAAATGGCAAGGAGACGAGTCATTATACAGAAAAAGATTTTGAGGATTATAGAAGAAAATACATAGCAAATATATTCCAAAGTTTTAATTTAATAAATAGTTACACGGTTTATCAAAATGTAGAACTTGTGTTATTGCTTAATGGATATAAAAAGCATGAAGTGAAACAAAAAATTTTAGATATTATAGAGCAAGTTGGTCTTACGCAATTTAAAAATACAAAGGTGTCAAAGTTGTCAGGTGGGCAAAAGCAAAGGGTTGCAATTGCAAGGGCGATGGTAAAGGATACGCCAATTATTGTTGCAGACGAACCTACAGGAAATCTTGATACAAAGTCAGCTAGTGAAGTAATTGAAATTTTGAAAAAAGTGGCTAAAGATAAATTAGTTATAATTGTAACGCACAATATTGAGCAAGTTGAACAGTATGCAACAAGAATTATTAAAATGAACGATGGAAGAATAATAGAGAATAGAGAGATAAAGAAAATAACGGATGAAAAGACTCCAAATGAAAGTGTGTATAATAATATAAGCATATTTAATAAGTATAGGCTTGGAATTAGAAATACATTTAATATATTTTCAAAGTTTGCGTTACTTTTTACAGTGTTTCTATTTATAAGCTCAGCTATTTTAGCTGAATATGCTGGTTTTCAAATGTCTGAAAAAGAGTCAGAAAGCGAAGGATACAGCATAGCGTTTAAGGATTTATCAAAAAACAGAATTATAATAAATAAAAAAGATAGAACGAGTTTTACGGATGAAGATTATGAGAAAATAAATAATCTTGCGAATATAGATTATGTAGTTAAAGACGATGTATTTATAGATAGGTCAATACCATTATCAAAAGACGATATGAGTCTATATGGAACTCTTTTAAATATTGAAAATTTTAAAGGAAATATTGATATAGGCAGGATGCCTGAAAATGAAAATGAGATAATTCTAATGGCAAAAGAAGATAGTTTTTATGTTAAAGAGGAATTAGACCAAATTTTAAATAAAACATTTTCAATTTTAAAATCTCAAGGCATAAATGCTTATAATGACGAAAAGGTAAGAGATTTGACAATAGTTGGAATACATTTAAGAAAAGACGAGGACTCAGTTAATAATTATGATTGCAGTTTTTATGCAGATAATAGTGTTTTAAGTGAGCTAAGAAGTGATATGAATAAAGATTATAGCACTGTAAAGATTTTGCTTAATAATAAATATACGCAGTATACGATTGAAGCAAGCGAAAATGTTGAAAAGGGTAAGGCAATTGTAGATGATGATTTAAAGTATCAGTTCAAAAATTTTAAAATAGTAAATCAGCCAATTAGTATATATATAAGCAATATATATTATCAAGATGAGCTTAATTTAACTATTTCAAATACGTATACAAAATCTAATTTTAAAAAGTTAACTGGAAAAGATAAATATGATTACAATAGATATAAAATTTATGTAAACAAAGAAGAGTATGATTCTTTATATAATAAGCCATCTTATCAATCTAGTGTTTATGTAAAAGATGTAGAGGTAATAGAGGAAACAATTGGCGAGCTAGAAAGTTTAGGGCTTAACCCTAAAAAGGCTTCCGATTTTAAAATAGACCAAGGTGAGCAATACGCAAGAATAATACAAATTATCAAAGTAATTGTAACAATTATTTTAATTATCGTATTGTTCTTTATATCATACTTAATTATAAAAGTAATACTAAAATCAAGAAACATTTATTATACAACATTAAGGATGCTTGGAGCAACTTATAAAGATGTAAAAAGAATACTTGAAATAGAGCTATTTGTAAATTCAACCATTGCTTATTTATGTCTAATAATATTTATATATTTAACAAATATAAATGTTATAAATGCTGTATATATCGCAAGACTTAGCAGTTATTTAACTTTAAGAGAATATGCTTTAATGTATATAGTTGTTACTGTTATGTCAAGACTAATCTCAATGAATTTTGCTAGAAAGTTATTCAAAAATACGGCGATTCATACTTATAACGAAGATGTATAAACGGTATTTGTAAGAGATAGGGAGAATTGATATGATAAAAATAGAAAAGGTTAACAAGTATTTTAATAGAAGAAGGAAAAACCAAATTAATATTATAAATAACACTTCATTAGAGCTAGAGGATACTGGGCTTGTTTCAATTTTAGGACAGTCTGGAAGTGGTAAAACTACACTTTTAAATGCAATTGGTGGACTAGATAATGTAAACAGTGGAAAAATTTATATTAATGGTAAAAAGATAACTAAAAGAAGAGCGTATGTTGTTGATAAAATAAGAAATCTTAATATTGGATATATTTTCCAAGATTATAAATTAATCGAAAATATGTCTGTGTTTGATAATGTTGCAATTAGCCTTAAAATGATTGGAATAAAGAACAAAAAAGAAGTAGAAAAAAGGGTTAATTATGTGCTAGAAGCTGTAAATATGTATAGATACAGGAATAGACCAGCTGGGATGCTTTCTGGAGGAGAAAAGCAAAGAGTTGCAATTGCAAGAGCAATTGTAAAGAACCCAAGCATTGTAATTGCGGACGAACCTACAGGAAACTTAGATAGTAAAAATTCATTAGAGATAATGAATATAATAAAGGCAATTTCAAAAGAAAAATTGGTCATATTAGTAACACATGAAGTTGATTTAGCAAAGTTTTATGCAACAAGAATAATAGAATTACAAGATGGAGTAATTGTAAAAGATTATGAAAATGAGATAAAAGAGTCTCTAGAATATAGGATTGACAATAAAATTTATCTAAAAGATTTTAAGGATATAAGTAATTTAAACAGTAAAAATATTAATATAGATGTTTTTTCAGATGATGCAAATAGCAAAGTTGATGTAAAATTGGTGCTAAAAAATGGAAATATATTTATCGAAGCACAAAATCACAAAGTGGAAATTGTAGACGATAATTCTTCAATTGAGCTTGTAAATGAGCATTATAAGAAAATTGACAAAAGCATTTATGAAAAGCACAAATATAATTTAGACGAAATAATAGATAATAGCTTTAAAACGAAGTATAGTTCTATTTATGGAATTGTAAAATCAATAAAAACCGGCTTTAACAGAATATTAAATTATACAGTTTTAAAGAAAATATTATTACTTGGCTTTTTGGCGTCAAGTATGTTTGTTGTGTATAGTATTTGTAATATTGCAGGTGCAACAGATATAAGAGAAGAAGATTACATTACAATAGATAGAAACTATTTGCAAGTTGACCTTGCGAAAGTAAATGTAGACGATTTTCTAAAATATGAAAAATTAGAGGACATAGATTATATTATCCCAGGAAATAGCAATGTTAGCTTTAAAATTAAAATGGAGGACTATTATCAATTATCAACGTTTTCTTTTGAGCTTTCGGGTTCACTTGTTGATGTTGATAAAATTAATGAAACTGACATTGTAAAGGGAAGGATGTCGCAAAATGAATATGAATTAGTTATTGATAAAAAAATTGTAGAGAATTTACTTGATACGCCATTTACTACTATAAAAGCCATGGGTATAAAAAATGAGGATGAGTTTTTAGGAAAAGTTGTAAGAATAGATGGGATGAAAGATTTTACTATTGTTGGAATTGTAGATAAATTGAGTGCATCAATTTATACATATAAGTCGCAATTTATAAATATATTAAATAATATGCAAAAAAGTGAGTATGGGATGGGAATATATGTGCAAAATGCAGAAGATACGGTATCAACAGTGCAAGATTATAACTTATGTTTAGACGATATTACAATAACTAAAGGAAGATTACCAGAAAATGACTATGAGGTAATAGTTAATAAGAGTAATTCTGCGGAAATGAAACTTAATAAGCCTATAAAAACAGAAGTAAATGGCAAAGGATTAACTGTTGTAGGATATTATGATAGTAAAACAAATAAGCAAGATTATTTAGTAAATAATAATACTGTAAAATATGATGTTATTTCAAAAAACAACGGATTTACAATATATCCAAAGGATAGTTTAAGTGTAATGTATAAATTCCAAAATGATTATCACTTGAACATTATTAATAAATATGAAGAAGATAAGGCAAATTATATTGCAAGTAAGCATGACGAAATGGTAAGTGCAGTAATATTTGCTGGAATTATGCTTGCAATATCATTAATAGAAATTTATTTAATGATAAGGTCTTCGTTCTTGTCAAGGATTAAAGAGGTAGGAGTATTAAGGGCAATTGGTGTAAAAAAGAAGGATATATATAGGATGTTTTTAGGAGAAATTATTTCAATTACGACAATTGCAAGTTTACCGGGCATAGTTCTTATGACATATATACTTAGCCAAGTTATAAAAATACCTTATGTGGGTAGATTATATATTGTTGACATACAGACAATTGGACTATCGCTTTTAATAGTTTATGGCTTTAATATAATAGTTGGATTATTGCCACTATTTAAAGTAATAAGAAAAACGCCAGCAAAAATTTTAGCAAGACATGATGTGGAATAAAAAATATAAAAATTTTCAAAGAAATATTGACATTGTGCCAAAACTAATATATTATGAAGCTGACCAAATATCAAAAAAGAAAGGATGATATTATTTATGGAAAAAGCAAAAGTTTATTACGCAAAGGAGATAACTCCTGAAAATTTAATTAAGATATATGAGGCTCTTGGAGTGGAATTAAAAGGAAAAATTGGAGTAAAGGTTTCAACTGGAGAAGATGGGGCAAGAGGATATTTAAAAGCAGACTTAATTGGACCTTTAGTAAAAAAATTAAATGGAACAATTATTGAGTGCAATACAGCTTATGATGGTAAAAGAAATACAGCAGAAGACCATATCAAAGTAGCTGAAAAGCACGGATTTACTTCGTATGCTGATGTAGATATTATGGATGCAGATGGAGAAATGAAAATACCGGTAAAAAATGGTAAACATTTAAAATATAACCTAGTTGGAACGCATTTAGATAGGTATGATGCAATTGTAAATTTAGCACATGGTAAAGGTCATGCAATGGGTGGATTTGGAGCTAATTTAAAAAATCAATCAATAGGTGTTGCATCAAGAAATGGAAAGGCATATATTCATACAGCAGGAGCAACAGAAAATCCAGATGAGTTATGGGATAAATTACCAAAACAAGCAGATTTTATTGAGTCAATGGCAGAATCAGCAAAATCTGTTGCAGATTATTTTGAAGCAAACAATAAAAAGATAGTTTATATAACTGTAATGAATTTCTTATCAGTTGATTGCGATTGTGATGCACATCAATCAGACCCTGTAATGGGAGATTTAGGAATAGTAGCATCTTTAGACCCAGTAGCAAATGACCAAGCATTTGTTGACATGATATGGGCTTCAAAAGATAAAGGTGCACATCTTTTACAAGAAAGAATAGATAGTAGGCTTGGAAGACATATTTTACCTTATGCAGAAGAAATTGGACTTGGAACAACGAAATATGAATTAATAAATATTGATTAAAATAGACAGAGGGACTAGACAAGGGGACGGGGCTTTTGTCTTAAGGAAAATTACCCCTAGACTATTACATAGGGGAGTAAGACAAAAGCTCCGTCCCTCTGTCTAAGGGTCCGAGGTCTTTTCATATTCAATAAAAAATGATTGGAAGTAGTAGTTATGGATCAATATTTAGAAATGTATAATAATAGTAAAAATCCACTTGAAGATAATGAAACATTAGAAAAAGTAATAAATGCTTATATTTTAGGGGGAATTCATGGAAGCTATTCCTTTTATAGAGAAATTGTAAAAATTGGAACTGAAGGAAAAACATCAGATCCACCACCAATGGAAGAAAAAGATATGTTTTGGTCTGCACTCTTTAATAAATGGAAAAGAAATATATTATATAGTCATGCAGAAATAAATTATGAAAAATATGAAGGTCATTTTAACGAATTATTAATGATTTTAAAAGATATTCCTGATATTTCGACGTATGATGAATTGTGCAATATATTAGAAATGTATCCAGTTATATCTGAATATGGAATATTGCCAGCAGGTGATAGATTATGGAACTATGTACTATCTAGAGATGTAAATGGAACAAAAAGAAAAGATATTAATCCTAAATATAGATTATATATTAATTCAGAAGCTAGTGATACATATCAGATAATAGCTGGATTTCTAGGCAAGTGTATTCAAAGAAAATTGCCTTATGATTTAAAATTTATAGATTATCCAGAAGATTATAAAGATAGAGCAGATAGTATAGTAATATGGGCAGACGAAAAGACATTGTTTCAATATATTGAAATATTAGATGAGATAAAAGAGAAAGCACCTAATCTTGTGTCTAGATGTGGTGAACCGCCAATACTTACAATGAAATTAAATGATTGGGTAGGGTTTGGAGAAGAACCAAATGAAGGATCGTATACCACAGCAAGAATAGAATTATTAATGAATTCTATAAATATGGCTTTGCAACAGTGGATTATAGAAAATGAAGATAAGAAAATCAATTATAGAAAAACTAATTTTTCAGTTAAACAATATATAACAGCTAAAGGTATAAAAAAGGAGTTTGATATAATAAAAAGTGAAATTAAAAGGAATCCAAGATTATCAAAGAGATATGGAATCGAAATTGATGAATTAGATAAAAAAATGTATACTCAATTATGTTGCGAACTTGTAGATGAAGTAATACCTATTATTAAATCTAATAATTATACATTAAGTTATAATAAAGATGGTAGACATATGTTCTTTGACTTTACGGATGCGATATATGAAATTTTAGGTATGGCATCTCAGTCTGATGTAGATAAAGAGAATATATATGAAAGAATTAGAAGTAATATAAAATTAAATGCTAAACAACATGATGTAGATGCAGAAAAGTTTATATATAATGATGATTATTTGACAAGTATTAAGGAAAAAGAAAGATAGACAAAGACAGAGGGACGGAGCTTTTGTCTTAAGGAAAATTAACCCTAGACTATTACGTAGGGGAGTAAAACCCTAAGACAAAAGCTCCGTCCCCTTGTCTATAAGTCCCTCTGTCTATAAATACAAATAGCAAACTCCTTCATAAAGTAATAGTAAAATTATGAAAGGAGTTTTTGTTAAATTCTATTATAGAAAAGGTTGTTATATAGTGATTGAACATAAAAAAATTTAAAGAAATACTAAAAAAGCATTGACAAACAAAAAAATATATTATAAAATACAAACAACAGTTCGAAAATAGACTGCAGTTTAAAGAATAGAGGGGTAATAAATATTATAAAGGATGTGGTAATATGAATAAAAAAAATAATGAAATTATTTTATTTGAAAACCAGGGAGTAAAATTAGAAGTAAATTTAAAAGATGAAACTGTATGGCTTAATAGACAACAGCTATCAGAATTATTTGATAGAGATGTAAAGACAATAGGTAAGCACATTAACAATGCGTTAAACGAAGAATTAAAAGGTGATAACTCAGTTGTCGCAAAATTTGCGACAACTGCTACAGATGGGAAAACATACAATGTAGAGTATTACAATTTAGACATGATATTAAGTGTTGGATATAGAATAAAATCTGATAAAGGTATTATATTTAGAAGATGGGCAAACCAAGTATTAAAGGATTATATGTTAAAAGGATATGCTGTAAATCAAAAAAGATTAGAATATTTAGAAAAAACAATAAAAATAATAGATATTGCAAATAGAATAGATGAAAGATTGGAAGGAAATGATGCAAAAGAAATATTAAAAGTAATTGGAGATTATTCAAAAGCACTTGATTTATTAGATGACTATGACCATAGAACATTAAAGAAAATAGAAGGAAAGATAGACGAAAGAAAAATTGAGTATAAAGAATGTTTAAAAGTTATTGATAAATTAAGATTTAATGAAGAAAGTTCTTTATTTGCAGTAGAGAGAGATAAAGGGTTGGAATCTATTATAGGAAATATTTATCAAAGCTTTGATGGACAAGACATTTATAAAAGTATAGAAGAAAAAGGAGCAAATTTTTTATACTTGATAGTAAAAAATCATGTATTCGCAGATGGTAATAAAAGAATTGCAGCTACATTATTTTTATATTTTTTAAGTTTTTATGGAATATTATATAAAAATGGAAACCATATAATTGATAATAATACTCTAGCTGCACTTACTTTATTAATAGCAGAATCAAATCCGAAAGAAAAAGATGTAATAATAGACCTAGTAATGAATTTTTTGGATAGTGAATAAAAAGTGCCTTTTTTCAATATTTTTCTTGAAATTTATATAAATAAATGATATTATTATAAAAAAATTAAAAGGAGAAAAATATGAAAAACATAGCTATATTTGGGTCTACAGGGTCAATTGGAGATAGCACATTAAATGTGATAAGGGAAAATTCAGAACGATTTAATGTAGTAACATTAGTGGCAGGAAAAAATATAGAAAAGTTGCTAAAACAAATAGAGGAATTTCGACCAAATAATGTTTATATTATAGAAAAAGAAAATGCAGATAAAATAAAAGCGATATATAAGGATTTAAAAGTTTTTTATGGAGAAGATGGGATGGAAGAAATATCAAATTTAACGAATTTTGATATTTCAGTTTCTGCCTTAGTAGGGATAGCAGGCTTAAAACCAACATATAATATGATAAAAAACGGAAAAACTGTTGCATTAGCCAATAAAGAAGTTCTAGTTGCAGGTGGAGAATTAATAATGAAAACTGCAAAAGAAAGTGGAGCAAAATTACTTACTGTAGATAGTGAACATAGTGCAATTATGCAATGTTTAAATGGTGAAGAAAATAACAAAATAGATAAAATATTATTAACAGCTTCAGGAGGTCCTTTTTTTGATAAAGAGATAACAGATGAAATTACAGTTGAAGATGCGTTAAACCATCCAACGTGGAATATGGGAAAGAAAGTTACGATAGATTCTTCAACAATGATGAACAAAGGATTTGAAGTTATAGAAGCTAAATGGTTATTCAATGTCAATCCAAATCAAATAGAAGTAGTTGTACATAGAAAAAGTTTAGTTCACTCAATGGTTCAATTTGTAGATGGAACCATTATGGCAAATATTGGTCCAAAATCTATGCAAATACCAATAGCGTATGCTTTAAATTATCCAGATAGATTAGAAAATAATATAGAAAAATTAAATTTATTTGAGATAGCAGATTTAAAATTTGAGAAGCCAAACTTAGACAAATTTAAGTGCTTGAAATTAGCATATAAGGCGATAGAAAAAGGTCATTGTTTTCAAGTAATTTTAAATGCAGCTAATGAAGTCTTAGTAGATAGTTTCCTTAACAGAAAAATAAAATACACAGATATTCAAAATGGTATAGAGAAAGTAATGAATATGTATGAAAAAAGAGAATTGCAAACAATTGACGAAATTTTAGAATTTGATAAACAAGTGAAAGAAAAAACAAAAGAGATAATATAGACAGAGTTAGACAGAGGGACGAAGCTTTTGTCTTAGGCTTTTACTCCCCTAATTATGTAATTATGTAATAGTCTAGGGCTAATTTTCCTTAAGACAAAAGCTCCGTCCCTCTGTCTAAAAGCTCCGTCCCTTTGTCTAGAAAATAACTGTGCAGTACATTTTTATCCAGAAGCAAGTTTGATACTATATTGTAACAGTATTAGAAAATTCAAAAATGGAGCATTTAATATTGCAGTAAATGCTAAAGTGCCAATTGTACCAATGGTATTTACATTTAGAGATCCAAAGGGAATTAGAAAATTATTAAAAAAGAAAAAAATGTTACTTTAAAAATATTAGAACCGATAGAAAGTATGGGAAGCATAAAATCCAGCAGATTATTCATTCCCATCAGGACATACTCTTGCATCATTTGAAGCAGCATTTACGATATTTCTATTCAACAAAAAATGGGGAAGTATTGCATTAATAATTGCAGCATTAATTGGATTTTCAAGAATTTATTTGTTTGTACATTTTCCAAGTGATGTGCTTTTCGGAATGATACTTGCAATTGCAACAGCTTCTTACTTTATACAAAGAACCATAGAAAATAAAAGTAAATTAAAAAATGAAACTCCTTTCGTAGAATGAAAGGAGTTTTAAATTTTTCTTGCAAACTTAGAAAAATCATAGTATAATAATGACATTAAAATCTATTCATTTTTTTCATGTATATTTCTATACAAAAAAATTCCATTTTTAAATAACATAAAAAAGAAAGGAGAGTTTATATTGAAATTAGAATTAAATACTAAACTAGAGGAAAATACTCTTTCAAATGAGAGTATTATTAGCGAATTTACAAAAGAATTGTCAAAATCACTTGAAATCAAGGATATATTTATTTATAAAGAGCCTATTGATACAGGAAAATTTACAGATGAAAATCTCCTTAAAATTGATGAGGAATATAAGAGAAAAATAAAAGAATTTTTAAATAATCAAGAATTAGAAAGTGGCAAGATTTATGAAGTAATAAAACTTGATAAAAGTTATAATGTAGTAAGAGAATATAATGCTAAAACAGATAAAATAGTGGATTTACAAGTATCAAGTGATGAGCTTCCAAAAGACTGTAAAACAGGAATGCTTATGCAAAAAGAAAATAATAAATATGTGATTGACAAAGAGATGACACAAGAGATGTATTATAAAATGAAAGAGTATGAAACAGAATTACTTAATGAACAGCAAAAATACTTTAAAAAAATGAGAAAAAATGGTGAATTATATTATGTAAAAAGTGTAGAACGGAGATTGTAAGTCATGGAAAACAGAACTTAGCAATAATGGAGAAACTTTTCAGGAAATAGATATTCCACATGATGTGTATCATATGATAGGACCAGGTGCTGTTTTAAAGTATGATAAGGGAGAATACTCTGTTGTAAGTGGAGAAAGCATTTTTGATTTATATAAAACCTTGCCGATTGATTCTCAGTATTGCAAAAAAGAAGATGTATATTATACTCCTAAGGGGAAATTAACTAAAAATCAGTTAGATGTATTAAATGGAAAAGATACAGAAACTACAAAAGAAGAAGGATTTTTTAAAAAGATCTATAATAAATTAAAAGAATTTATGAAAAAATATTGACATTGTGTCAGGAATAGTATATTATGATGCTGACAAAGTGTCAGAGAAAGGAAATAAAAATGGAAATTAAATCAGCAGATGAAAGAAAAGAAGAAATTATAAA
Organism: uncultured Clostridia bacterium; assembly: GCA_947628715.1. Classification (GTDB taxonomy): domain Bacteria; phylum Bacillota; class Clostridia; order TANB77; family CAG-508; genus JAAWPK01. Next base: position 1,814 of record CANRAW010000038.1, on the reverse strand, counting down.
TGCTTGCGAAGAATTATATAAGATAAAAAGTTTTAAAGATATAACGCTAAAAGATATAAGTGAAAAAACAACATTTTCAAGACCTTCTATATATAATTATTTTCAAACAAAAGAAGAAATATTTTTAGCACTTTTAAAAAGAGAATATGAAATATGGTTAAAAGATTTAGAAGATATATATATTAAAAATGACAAATTAGAAAAACAAGAATTTGCAAAACAAATTGCACAAAGCATTGAAAAAAGAGAACAGTTATTAAAATTACTCTCAATGAACTTATACGATATGGAATCAAATAGTCGTATGGAGCAGTTAGTAGATTTTAAGAAAAGTTACGGAGAATCATTAAAATCAATAAAGAAGCTTTTAGATAAATTTTTTAAGAATATGAAAGAGGAAGAAAAAGAAAAATTTATCTTTTCATTTTTCCCATTAATGTATGGAATATATCCATATACTTGTGTGACTAGCAAACAAAAAGAAGCTATGAAAAATGCTGAAGTTCCATTTAGGTTTTTTTCAATATATGAAATGGTTTATGAAAGTATAATAAAATTATTATAAATGAAAAATATTTAAGAAAGAGGTAATTTATATGAAAACTAAAAATATAATAGCTTTAATCATTGTAATCTTAGTTATTGTAGCAGGATTTGGAATTTGGTTAAATTATTAAAATATATTAACAAAAGCAAATGGAGGATAAAAAATGGAATTTGAGAAAGTTATTAGAGAAAGATTTGCAGTTAGAAAATCTATCAGAAATTGTTGAATATAAATAAAATCATTTGAGGTGATATTGAAATGAGTTTAATAGTTAATATATATTATACAGGGAAAAATGGTAGTGCTAGAAAATTCGCTGAAGAAATGATGTCTAGTGGTATTGTTGATAGAATTCGTAGCGAAGAAGGAAATGAACGATATGAATATTTTTTCCCAATGGAAGATGAAGAAACAGTAATGCTAATAGATAAATGGAAAAATCAAGAGGCACTTGACTTGCATCATAAATCAGATATGATGAAACAAATTGCAAATTTAAGAGAAAAATATTCACTAAGTATGAAAGTGGAAAAATTTACAGAAGTTTAAGAAGATTCAAATTAAATAAGTAATAAAAGAAAGGAATTGATATTATGGAAAAGCAAACAGCAGGTAGAGATAATTTAGGAAGCTTAGCACCAAAATTTGCTGAGCTTAATGATGATGTATTATTTGGAGAAATTTGGAGTAGAGAGGATAAACTATCATTAAGAGATAGGAGTATGATTACTATTTCAGCTTTAATGGCACAAGGTTTATTTCCACAATTAAAATCACATTTAATAATAGGAAAAAAGCATGGAATAAAAAAGGAAGAAGTTATTGAAATAGTTACGCAACTTGCGTTTTATACAGGATGGCCTAAAGCGTGGAGTACATTTCCTATGATAAATGAAGTATATGCAGATGAAACAATAAAAGAAGTTCACGGTGGTGCATTTGGAATGGGAGAGCCAAATGTAAATTTTGCAAAATACTTTATAGGAAATTCATATTTAAAGCCAATTGCCAAAACAGAAAATGGAATAGGTTTTTCAAATGTAACTTTTGAACCTAGATGCAGAAATAATTGGCATATCCATAAAGCAGAAAAAGGTGGTGGGCAAGTTTTAATTTGTGTAGAACGGAGAAGGTTGGTATCAAGAAGAAGGAAAACCAGTGCAAAGTTTAAAGGTAGGAGATATTGTTGTAATTCCTGCAAATGTAAAACATTGGCATGGAGCAAAAAAAGATTCATGGTTTAGTCATATAGCAGTAGAAGTACCAG
>CANRAW010000037.1 GCA_947628715.1 uncultured Clostridia bacterium | reverse complement strand
ACAAAAAAAATAGCAAATTAGAAAAATTATTTTCCAATTCACTATTTTTTTGTGCTACTTTTTCAGCAGCCTCTTTTTAAATCTGTCTTTTTTTTCATAAAGTTAACTACTTTAGGACTTTTTTTATAAAAAATTTTCGTTGACTTTATTTATCCCTATAATGAGAACCACACTGTACTATTATAATCTGATTATTTTCTACCTTATAAACTATTCTATTTTTATCATCAATTCTTCTACTCCAATATCCTGCCAAATTTCCTACTAGTGGTTCTGGTTTGCCTATTCCATAATATCCATTTCTATCTATATCTTTTAATAATTGATTAATTCTTTTTAGGATTTTCTTATCTTGTGCCTGCCAATATAAGTAATCCTCCCAAGCATCATCGTGCCAAGCTTTATTCATCTTCCACCTCTATTATCTCATGTTTAGTTAATTTTCCTTCTTCTGCATCTTTTATAGCATTTTCTAATCTCTTTATATTTGTAGAATTATAAAAAGGATCTGCTGTAATTTCAAAAGGTATTCTTTGCTCTTGCACAGCTTTTTTGGCAAATACACAAATTGCTGTTGTCATTGTCATTCCTATATTTGAACAAAATTCATCAAATTTCTTTTTTAAATCCTCGTCCATTCTAATATTGACATTTGTTTGTGCCACAATAATACACTTCCTTTCTCTTTTATTATATGTATTGTATCATTTTTTATGTACAATGTCAATATTTTTATTGATTATTACTTTATATTCCTTTCACTAGGTACATTTTTTCATTAATAAACTCTTGTTTTTTGTAAAATTCAACTGCACCTTTATTGTCCGCTAATACAATTAATTCCACTGCTTTTGCTCCATTTTCTCTTGCATTTTTTATAACTCTATTCATTAATTCTTTTCCTATCCCCTGTTTTCTATATTGTGCATTTACAAAAAAATAATTTACATGGTATCTTTCTTCTTTATTTACTTCTCTTTTATATGACCATATAAATCCTAGTAATTTTTCATTTTCTATTGCTCCAACAATATATGCTGTATTATCTTTTATAAATTTTACCATATTATAATATAATTCTTCTATTTCTTCTTGTGTTTTTGGCATATTTACATGATCCAATAGTTCTTTAAAATATTGTTTTATTTCGTTACTATGTTTTATTGCTAATTCTTCATTAATTAATTTGTATTCTATCATTTTTTATCTCCCTTTCTTTATCTAAATTTGCCATTATATGTTCATTTCCAACTAAAATATCTTCTCTTTTTACAACCTTCTTTATTGTTAAAAAAATTATCTTTATATCTTCTTTTAAAGAAATATTATTGACATACTCTATGTCTTCTTTAAATCTTTTTTCCCATGAAAGTGCATTTCTTCCATTTACTTGTGCAAGTCCTGTTAAGCCTGGTCTTACATCATGCCTATGTTTTTCTTCGTCTGTATAATATGGCAAATATTGTACAAGTAGCGGTCTTGGTCCTACTATTGACATATCTCCTTTTAATATATTTACTAATTCTGGCAATTCATCTAGACTTGTACTCCTTAATATTTTGCCAAATTTTGTTAGTCTCTTTTCGTCTGGTAATAGCTTTCCTTCTTCATCTTTTTTGTCTGTCATGGTTCTAAATTTGTATAGTGTAAATATTTTTTCATCTTTTCCTGGTCTTTTTTGCTTAAATATCACCGGCTTGCCTAGCTTTATTCTAACTAATGTTGCAACAATCAATAATACTGGTGATAGTAATATAATTGCAAATAAACTTATCATAAAATCAAATATTCTTTTTATGTAATTTCTATACATCAAAACAGCTCCTTAGTTACTATATTTATGTTTATTTTGACTCGTAAAGTATAAATCTTTACGAAAAAAAGACAGATTTAAAAATCTGTCTTTTCCATATATTCCAATACTTTGCAAACATTTACTATTGCAATTTTTTTTACAAGAAAAGTCTTAATATTGGTTGAAATGTTTATTATTATATGATAAAATAATAAGAAAAGTCGTAAAGATTTATACTTTACGACTTTTTATTTTTTTCTGATGCAATTAGTCTATCAATATCATTATAAGCATTCTCTATTGCTTCTTGATGATACATTTCATACATATCAAATATTATATTTGTTAGATTTAATTCGTCAAGTTCTTTCATTACTTCATCTGCCCCTATATTTTTATATGCAGCATAGTTTTCAATTAAATATATAAAAAATTCCATCTCTTTTGTCATAACTATCCCTCTTTTCTCTTAATTTACTCTCAAATATGAAGAACTTAATGGTGAACCTGTTATTTGTTCACACTCCCACATTTCAAAAATAGCATGACATCCAAATTCCCACATTTCTAATTCTTCATTTCTAAGCATTCTGTATGTTTCAGAATTAAGAAATTTTTTTAGTGCTTCCATATATGAATAGTTATATTTTTCTACTATCATTTTTATTATTTCTCTATCGTAATAGTCTAAAAATAAAGCCATAAAATCTTTCATAGTTCTATTACCTCCTTATAAGTCAAGTATTTTAAACTTTTTTCATTTTTAAATACTACCTGATTTTTTAATTTTTGAGTTAATAGTCTTTTTATTGCTTCATTTTCATCATATTTTGGCTTGTTCTAAGTCTGTAATTAGATAGAATCCTTTTCCAAAATCAAGATTTCTGTCACTTTCTATTATTCTTGGATTTTGAACTATTACATTACTACCATGATACAATTTCATATATTCTCTCCCTATTGTTTAATTAATTATTTATTTTTAATTTATCACTATAAATAGGAAAAGTCAATACAAGTATTTATGCTTTTTTACGTATTACAATTTTTACAATACATTGATTTATTTTTTCTTTTTTATTAATTTTTTTATTGGTCTAAGATGTTTCTTTATGTATTCTTTTATAGTAAATCTAACATTATTACTTATTTTCCTAATGCCCCTTTCGTCAAATACTTCACCTGTCTCTACGCAAAATACAGTTTTTCCTGAAATCTTTGCAATTTCTTCTGCTTGTTTGCTATTGCTTTCTATGAAAATATCACTTTTTGTTAACTTTTTATAAATATTTCCTTTGAATACTCCATGATTATTTAATTTTTGCCTTTCTTCTTTTGATGGTAAGTTCAACATTATTAATCTTTCATATTCAATATTATTCTTCTTAAGCCAATATTCAGTATCCTTTCTATATTTTTCTAGTCTTGACGTCACTATGTATCCTATTTTCCTAGTTGGAATTACTCTAGGCGTTGCATTTCTTATAAAATTTACATATTTATCCCCATCATCATTCTCTTCTTCTGTTGGATCTACACATAATACACCATCTATGTCAAAACATGCATTAATTATTCCAGCATTATGAAAATAATTCCATTCAAACATTCTAGGTGGAATGCATACTTCTAAAGATAAATTTGTGTAATTTTTAGTTAGTTCTGTTACATAAGCAGATAAATAAATAATTTTATCTTTATATTTAAAGTCTTCAATAGATTTTTTAAATTTTTCTATCGAAATACCTGTAAACGTTGAATCTTCTACTACTAAAATTTTTCTTGCTTCTTCTATTGACTTAATCCAATGTTCTTTATTTTTCGTTCCACCACTTTCAAATATTTGACCATTTAATAGTTCTTTTACATCTGCTAATGGCAAATTTAATTGTAAACTTATTAATAATGCAACTAGCATTCCACTTCTTGGAATACCAACAACTAAGTCGACATCCTTCGGGATAAGATGGATATTTTTATTTATTAAATTGTTTAAGTCAGAAACACTTCTAAAATTCATTTTTTATTTTTCCTCTCTTATACATATTTTTCATAATAATAACAAAATCATTAATATTCTCTTTAAAAAATACTATATTAATAATAAATGTTATAATACATACTTCTATAAATACAAGAATAGCATTTATAGTCCAATTTATGTAACTACTATATTCAACCCTTGCTACATATTTACTTAAATATACTACTATTATAATGTTAACTGTTATTATCAATAATTTTTTAATGGTTAGCTTTATGTCTCGTTTTAATATTTTTTTATTAACATGGATAATTAAGCTAATAATTCTTATTACTACTGAAAATATTGTTCCTATAACCACTCCTATTAATCCATAATTAAAGACCAAAATTATTGATGCAATTATATTGACTATAGCTTCTACTATTGAACCTGTACGCATTTCCTTAAAGTGTCCTGCAGAATTTGCTATTTCATTATATATTGATTTTATTGTCAGCAATAGAGCTCCTATAGAAATTAAAGTTCCGAAAACATAATTAGTATAATTTGCATCATTAATTCCTCTTGTATATATTGTTATAAACGGAGTTATTAATACTATTGTGCATGAGTAAATTATACTGCACATCATTAAATATATTGTTTCATACATATCAAATCTTTTAATCAAATTTTCCTGTTCATTTTTTGCCATAATATCTCCAAAAGTCGCATCTATTCCTGAAGATATTGATCTTATTACATTTTTTAAAGCACTAGTTACCGAATTATATACTGTATAAACTGATACATTAGCTAATGTACTAAACATTGTTAGTAAGGTAACATCTGTATTATTATGTATAACATAGGCTATATGTTGTGACAATCCATCCCATTTTTGTTTTAGCTTATAACTTTTATCCACATTTTTTAAATTAATATTATACTTTCTTTTTACATAAATATTTTGTGCAAGTGGTCTTAATATAAATATTAAACCTGTAGCTAACTTTATAATTTGAATACTACAGTTGTTTTGTATAAGAATAGCAATAAAAATTGTATTAATAATGTAACTTACTATTTGTATTACCGATGTTACATATGTTCTTTGTTCTGCTTGCAAGTATAATCTATATGTCATACCAAAATAGTATTCCGCAAACGTACTTATTGATATGATTATAATTAATGACATTGTATAAAAAATTTCAAATTCATTTTTTACAATTATTGGATATATAATTGAAAGAATGATTATATATATAATAAAAATAATTGCAATTATTCTAAAAAATCTTTCTGTTGCACCTAATATATTACATATTTCTTCTTTATTTTTTTGTGCTATCGGTTTATATAATGTTGCTTTTACTACAGGTCCAATTCCTGATTCTAATAAAGATATATACGTTAAAAATTGTGCAATTGATGAAACAAGCCCATTAACACTAGATCCAAACTTTTTCATTATTAATTGCGGTATTATAAGACCATGTATAAAAACTATTATTTGCAATGTAAGACTTGTAATTATATTATAAATTGCTTTTTTACTTCTCATTTTACTTTCCTTTTAACTATTATAACTTTCTACCTTCCAAAGTTATATTCAAAGTTTCTTTCTTTTATTTGATTATAACCTACAACAATACTATTCGGTGGGACATCCTTTGTAACTACAGCATTTGCTCCAATATACGAATCATGTCCAATTATAATTGGTCCAAGTACACATGCTCCTGTAAATACTGCAACTCCATCTTCTAGTTTTGGAGCGCCAGCATTTTTTATTACTCCATCTTTGTCAATTCTTGCATTACCTCCTAATGTTACATTTTGATATATAACACAGTAATTACCGATTTCAGCTTTAGGATGTATTACAACTCCAAGCCCATTATGTGGAAGCATTATTCCTTTTCCTATCTTAGTAGTTGTCGGAAAATCACATGAGAATACTATTCTCAATAATTTATTATAAAGTTTTTTCTTTAATTTTCCACCCATTTTTTGTTTATATAACCATTTTTCTGCTTTTCTCAATTTAGCTTTACTCATAATTCCTTCTCTAACATAAAATTCTTGTAATTCTTTTGCTACTATTTTAGCACTATATCCAGCTTCTTCTATTAGTTTTACATCTTGGTTCGTTCTTTTTCTCTCTTCAATATTAAGTATTTTTTCAGCCCATATTTTTGCATCATTTTTTAAAGATATTCTTTGTATATAATCAGTTATTTCCACAGTTTCTGGAAATCCATCTGATAATATCGTAGGAAGTCCAGTTGCCTGTGCTTCAATTGCTGTTGTTCCAAATCCCTCATATAGTGATGTACCTAAAAATATATCAAAAGCCATATAATAATTCCATACATCACTATGAGCTCCTACTAACATAACGGCATTTTCCAGATTATGATATTTAATACTATTTGTAATTTCTTCATATTTATCTCCATCTCCAACTATCACTAATCTGTAGTTTTGATTTTTTCTATATACTTCATTAAATACCTCTATAAGAAAGTTTAAATTTTTTTGTCCACATAGTCGTCCAACTGTTCCAATCACTATATCATTATTTTTAATATTTAATTCTTTTCTTTTATTATCTCTTATTGTCTCGTTATAACAAAATTTTGGTAAATCAATACCATTTTTTATTACAGAAACTTCATTAATTTTTTTATTGCCAATTCCCCATATTCCTGCTTCTTTTGAGCAAGCAAAATAATGTGTTGCCCATCTCGGCGTTAATATTCGAAGGAATTTTTTTACAAGTACATTTTTTTCATTCGGTAAATAATCAGTAGTTCTAGAATGTAATATTCTTGTTTTTACACCAAGTTTTTTTGCCATATAAAGTACAAAAATGCCACTGCTTAGGCTATGTACATGAACAATATCTGGTCTTTCTTTTTTTAATATTTCTCTTAATCCTTTTATATATTTTTTTAAATTTGTCATATCAAAGTGTGGTAAATTATAATATCTTCCACCTAGCTCAATAAATTCTTTTAATTTTTCACTGTTAATATTATTATTTTTTATTACTATAAACTCTACGATATTCCTATCCATATTTTTATACCAATCAATTAGTCTTGACTCAATACCACCCATATTAAATCCTGGAATATATTGTATAACCTTAATTTTTGCCATATTTTTCCTCCATATTTTTTTTCATTTTATATTCTTTATCATTATTTATTCCATACCAATCTACCAAAATAAATATCACTGTTATAAAAGCATTTGCATAAAAATCGGTAACTAGCATAAATGAAAGTAAAATAAACCAAGGCAAGTATTTATATTTGTTATTCCTATTTTCATAAAAATAATTTTTAAAACAGATTATTATACATAATGTTACTACTATTCCACATTGTGATAATGTTTGAATTAATATATTATGTGGTTTTACTAACCCTTCTTTCCAGATACTACTCGAAAATCCAATTCCTAAAATAAAGTTTTTGATATTAGCAGTCCAAATTTCTATTCCCCCAACAATGGTTTCAAGACGACCGTTGGCATCTAAAATTCCATCTAAATTTGATCTCAAAGTTATTATATAGTTCATTCCTATAAATACTCCCATGAAAATTGTTGCACCTATAATTATTGTTTTTAAACTGACCTTTTTATAAAATTGTTTTACTAAAATTATTGCTGTAATAATGAACACCATAACAAGAGCTGATCTAGAAGTATTTAATACCATAGCAAGTAATACAGTAGAAATTTTTATTACTTTTAATAAAGTAATGTTATTATCCAATATATCTATTAAAAGAATTAAAAAACCTATTCCCATAAATATCGGTAATATACTTGCACCTTTAAATAAACAAAAACAACTAACACGGTTTGCTCCACCAAAATTAAAATACCCAATTTGTATGTTTGCATAATAAAATAAGAAGAATTGAATAAGCATTGCTATTGCAGTAGCTATACAAACATTTGCATAAGTATTAAGTAGTTGTTTAATATCATCTTTAGATATTAAAATTTTGTCTTTATTATTAAAAATAATTGTTAAAGGAAATAGCATTATAACGACTTGAATTATTTCTGTAAAGCACTCTATTAAATTTCCATTCCAAATGTTTTGAATAATAAGTATAGGTAAAATTATTATTAGTGGTACCAAGCTTTTTTTAGTAATTGATTTAAATCTATTTAATATATAGCACATAAATACAAATAAAAAAATATTGTACCATGAAAAAATTTGTACCATCGACATTCCCAATAATCCAATATAAGACATTGGTAAAGATGCAATCATGAGCTTCATTAATTTTACAATAATTTTGTCTTTTTCCATCAAAATAATTTCTAATATCAGTGTTGACATCACAAGGAATCCTGCTTTTCCATTTATCATATATAATACAATTATTATTATTTCTAATAATAAAAACACTAAAATCACTCTTTTCTATTTAATTACTTTTCCATAATATTGTAATAAATTATTTCTAACCTTCTTACCTCTGTTTTTATATCATAATTATGAGAAACCTTGATATTTCTTTTATATAATTCCTTCTCCTTTGAAGCAGAATTTATTTTTTCAATCCACGTATTTATATTAAAAAAATCAATATTTAGGAAGTCAATTTTATCTGAAATTTTTACATCTTTTGGAATTTTAGTTGATGTGATAACTCTTAATCCTGATACTTGTGCTTCTATTGCAACCATTCCTAATCCTTCATATTTCGATGGAAATACTAAGATGTCAAAAGCTGAATAATATTTATATATTTCTGATGTTGGCTCAACAAAAAAAATACTTTGTAAAACTCCTTTTCTTTTAGCATAATTAATAATATTTTTCTTTATTTTGCCATCTCCACAAAGCATTAGCTTAAAGTTATTGTGTTTTTTATATATTTGACTTAAAATATCAACTATATATTTATGATTTTTTTCTTTTGAAAATCTTCCAACATGACCAATTAAAATACATTCTTCTTGTATATGATATTTTTTTCTTATTTCTTCTCGATAGTCACTAGAAAATTTGAATTTTTCATAATTTATAGCATTATTTATAACGAAACATTTATTAGAATTAGCAATTTTCTTTCCAAAAAGCCATTGATTAGCTTTTTTAGAACATCCCATAAAAAAGTCCGATATATATCTTATCTTAATTTGTAATATATTTTTTATAATAGCGGACATTCCTAAACCATTCGATATACTATGACTATGACAAATTGTCTTTAATCCATATTTTTTTGCAATCTTTAAATAAATTGATGCTGTACTTCTGACATGTCCATGTATTATTTTATATTCTGGATGTTCTTCAAATAATTTTTTCCACGCTAAGCAATATTCAAAATGATTATATCCTCTATACCTCGGTACATGATATATTTTTCCCCCAAGTGCTTGTATTTCTTCTTCATAAAACTGTTTTTTATCTGTATGTATAACAAAATCAAATTGAATTTTATTTCTATCTATGTATCTATAATAATTCATTACCATAGTTTCTGCTCCACCACAGTCTAAACCACCCAAGACTTGCAATATTCTTATCATATATGCTCCTTCATTTCTTCTATATATTCCCTTATTACAATATTTCTATCAAATTCTTTTTCAACTTTCTTCCTGCCATTTATTCCCATAGTCTTTTTCTCTTCATAAGGCAAATTTATAAATTTTTCTACTTTTTCAATTAACATTTTTGTATTCTTTACATCAACTAAGTATCCATTTACATTGTCTTCAACTATTTCTCTACAACCTGCTCTATTTGTTGTTATAACTGGTCTACCTGCTGCACAGCTTTCTAATAAAGTATTACTCATTCCTTCGGGATAAAATGTTGGATGTATAGTACAACTTGATATTTCTTGATATTTTCTTACATCATCAACTTGTCCATGGTATATAACTATGTTTTCTTTCTCTAATTCTTTTATCATTTCTAAATATTTATCATCATTACAACTTCCTAATATATGGAATTCCGTATTTGTATATTTTTTCTTTATAACTCTTGCTGTTTCTATATATTCCTCTATTCCTTTCTCATATATGATTCGTGAAATAAATAAAAATATTATTTTATTTTCTTTTGGATATGGTAAAAGTTTATGATATTCTAAATTTACACCTGACCCTGGTATCAATTTATAGTTATTTTTTACAATTTTCTTTTTTAGCATAAATTCAAGATTTTCTCTATTTTGAAAGAAAACACATTTTGCTTTTTTTAATCCTACCCTATACAAAAAAACTGTTAACTTCTGTAGAATTCCTTTATTTTCTACTGCCGTGCCTAGTCCTGTTATATTTGCTATGTATGGAATCTTTAATTTTTTACATACATAACCTGCATAAATATTAGGCTTTATTGTATATGTCAAAACTATATCTGGCTTTATTCTTTTTATTTCTTTTTTATAATTTTTTAATAACTCTATATCTTTAAATATGTTTGTACCTCTACTGTCCATCTGCATTTTTATATAATTACAACCTATTTCTTCTATCTCATTTTTATATTTATTTTCTGGTGCCATAACATATATTTCATATTTTTCTTCTTTTAATTTAATTAATAATTCTTTTCTGAAATTACATAAGCCACTTAAAGAATTACATACTATTAATACTTTCTTCACTTCTTAACCTACTATTTTTTAATCATAATCTCATTGTATTTCATCATATAAATGCCCTCTTCGTATTTACCTATTTGCTCTATATTCTCTATTCCTTCTATATTATTTATAATCATTTTTGGTACATTCACACCTGATTCATAAGCATGAGGATATCCTCCTCCAAATCTCGGATTTACTTCTGATATGTAATAGTCTTCTCCTTCTTTGAATACGTCTATGTCTATTATTCCTATAAATCCTGCTTTCTTAATAAAACTTTTTACTACATCAAATAACTTGTCATCTTTTACTGATACTGATTTGTCCGTTTCTCCTGCTCTCATTTTTATCTTTTTCTTCGTAAATATTGCTACTGGCTCTTTCGATATCATATCTATATACGCATCTACTCCATACTCTTGTCCTTTCATGTATTCTTGTATCATTATGTCCTTTGATTTATTCCATATAACTTCTAGTTCTTCTTTTGTTTCTATTTTATTTATATTTATACTTGCACTTCCTTTTATTGGTTTTGCAATTACTGGAAAATTTATTTTTCCTTCGTTTACGTCTTTATAAAATTCTTCTTTTGATATATAACTTCTTGCTGTTTTTATGTTATTTTCTTTTAAAAATTTATACATCTTATACTTGTCAAAACACATTTCTACTTTTTCATAATCTGATACTATTGGCTTTACTCCTATTTGTTCAAATTTATCTATGTTTTCGGCAATCATATTTATTTCTGGATCTATTAAACTAAACAAGGCATCTATTTTTTCTTTTTTACATATATCTATTATGCTATTTATATATCCTTCTTCGTCTATTCTTGATGTTATATAATATTTATCTGCTTCATATATTGCTGGTGCTAATGTACTACAATCTGTTGCTATTACTTTTCCTTTGCCTTTTATTTCTTTCTTAAAATATTGCACTATTTTGTTTCTTGTTCCTGCACTTAATATTAATATGTTCATTACTTTTCTCCCTTATTTTTAGTTTTTTATTATTGTGTCTAATTGTGCTCTCCTATGCTTATCAAAGTCTGTTATTTCTTCATTTCCTTCTAACTCTATATTTTGCTTCTTTATTACTTTTTTTATAGTCTTTAATATAATTAAAGTATCATTTTTTAGTGTTATATTTTTTACATACTGTAAGTCATATTTAAATTTATCTTCCCATGAAATTGCATTTCTTCCGTTTACTTGTGCAAGTCCTGTTAACCCTGGTCTTACATCATGCCTATGTTTTTCTTCCTCTGTATAATATGGTAAATATCTAACTCTTAGTGGTCTTGGTCCTACTATTGACATATCTCCTTTTAATATATTTACTAATTCTGGTAATTCATCTAGGCTTGTGCTTCTTAACATTTTTCCAAATTTTGTTAGTCTTTCTTCGTCTGGTAATAGCTTTCCTTCTTCGTCTTTTTTGTCTGTCATAGTTCTAAATTTGTATAGTGTGAATATTTTCTCGTTTTTCCCTGGTCTTTCTTGTTTAAATATTATTGGACTTCCTAGTTTTATCCTTACTAATATTCCTTCTATTAGTAACACTGGCGATAATACTATTATTGCTATTAAACTTAATACAAAGTCTAATATCCTTTTTATGTATTTCCTATACATTAAAACAACCCCTTAATTACTTCTATTACTTTTTCTTGCTCTTCTTTTGTCATTTTTGTATCTGATGGCAAACATACTCCTCTTTTATATATGTCTTCTGATACTGATTCTTTTTCTATTTGTATATAATCATATTTCTTAAATATTGGTTGCATTTGCATTGGTTTCCATATTGGCCTAGATTCTATATTGTTTTTTTCTAGTTCTTCTATTATCTGTAGCGGACTTACTTTTGAACCTTCTTTTATTAACATTGCTGATAACCAATGATTTGGCTTTGTTCCTTCTGGCTCTGGTCCGCATTTCTATTTCTTTTATATTGCTAAATCCTTTTTTGTAGTTTTCGTATATTTCTCTTTTCTTTGCTATTCTTTTATCTAATACTTTTAGTTGGCCTCTTCCTATTCCTGCTACTATATTACTCATTCTGTAGTTGTATCCTATTTCTTTATGTTCATAGTGTCTTTCTTTTTCTCTTGCTTGTGTTGACCAAAATCTCACTTTTGCTATTCTCTCTTCGTCGTCTGATACTAACATTCCGCCTCCACTTGTTGTTATTATTTTGTTTCCATTAAATGAGTAGATTCCATATTTTCCTATTGTTCCTGTTTGTCTTCCTTTATATATCGTTCCTAAACTTTCTGCTGCATCTTCTACTAATGGCACTTTATGTTTATCACATATTTCTTTTATTTCGTCTATCTTTGCTGGTGTTCCGTATAGATGTACTACTATTACTGCTTTTGGATTTGGATATTTTTCAAATGCTTTTTCTAATGCTTTTGGATCCATATTCCATGTTTCTTTTTCACTATCTATAAATACTGGAGTTCCATTTTGATATATTATTGGATTTACTGTTGCTGAAAATGTTAATGCTTGGCAAAATACTATATCTCCTTTTTCTACTCCTATTGCTTTAAATGCCATGTGTATTGCTGCTGTTCCTGCACTTAATGCTGCTGCATGTTTACTTCCTACATATTTAGCTATTTCTTCTTCAAATTTGTTTACATTTTCTCCAAGTGGGGCTACCCAGTTTGTGTCAAATGCTTCTTTTATGTATTCTTGTTCATACCCTTCTTCTGACATGTGTGGTGATGATAAGAAGATTTTTTTGCTTTCCATTTTTACTTTCTTTCCTTTCTAAATCACATTTTTTCCTTCATAGACTGATTCTTTTGTGATTTAATAGTTCAACATCGAATCAATGAATATTCTAATTTCTTTATTTATACATTTCAGTATAAATTTGCGATATTCAACACAGGTACATAGACATATAGTTTATGTATCTACCTATATGTTTTTTTCCATATAGGCTTTTTAGTTTTTATATTTTCTTATGCAATTTATTGCTATGTTCATTGCACTGTTGAAAAAATAGTCTGCTTGATGCCCATTTTCACATATTGCTTTTTCTTCTTTTATTTTTTTATTCGTCTTGCTTTTTATGTTTCTTTTCATTATGCTTCCACACTTGTAACATCTATTTGTTTTGTTGTTCATGCTTACATACGTTATCAATATGTTGTTTTTAAATGCTTTGTATTTTGTGTATGTTGTTACTCTTTCTCTTAATGTTATTGGATTAAAGTTTTTTGCATATTTTAAAAAGTCTTTGTCATTTGCTACGCTCGATATTGCAATTACTCCGCACTTCATTTTCTATACAAAAATCTACTATTTTTTTACTTATTACATGTGCATAATGTGTTCTATATTTTGTTAATTTGTTCCAATATTTCTTATTATTTCCTTTTACCTTTTGTAAATTTTTTGCCTTATGGTTATTTCCTTTTATTTTCCTCATTGCTTGGCTTGTTAGGTATTTATATTCGTCTCCTCCTTTTACAAAAAGTGATTTGACAAATTTTTCTTCTCTATTTACTACTGCACATGTTGCTATATTATTTCTTCCTGAAAATGCTACTCCACATACCTTTACGTCTTCTTCTTCCATTCTTTCTCTTATTGTTTTTAGGTTCCTAAACGTTATTTTTACTGGTATACATGCCATCACCATTTGCTTATTTATTTTTATGCTTGGTGATAACAAGACTGCTCCTTCTGGTATGTTCCATTTGCTGAATTTTGATTCGTACCATTCCCACGTTTTTCCATTGTATAGCTTGAATTTTATTTTTCTATTTTCTAGATATTTGTACATTTCTTGATAAAATGTTGCTGGGATATGGAATTCTTTTGCTATACCTACTTTGTTTGATTTTTCTGCCTTTGACATGTATGCTTTTGCTTGACCTATTGCTTGCATCATAGCTGACCTTCTAAATCTTGAAGGTATATATTCTTTTTCTTCTTCCTCTGCAAGCATTTTTTCTAGCTTTGCTCTACAGTCTCTTGCGGATTCTGTTAGAAGCTCTTGGTGTATGATTAATGTAGTGTAATATTCTAATACTAGACTATTAAATTTTTGATTTGTTAGTTTAAAGTATTCTATGTAATCTGTATAAAGCCTTATGTTGTAGTTTATATTACATACTCCAATTTTTTCTTCTGACATCTTTTTCTCCTA
>CANRAW010000036.1 GCA_947628715.1 uncultured Clostridia bacterium | reverse complement strand
TTGGAGGCGAGTATCGGAATCGAACCGATGATCAGAGTTTTGCAGACTCGTGCCTTACCGCTTGGCTAACTCGCCGTTTCTTTGCAAAAAAATGGAGCAGGTAACGGGAATCGGACCCGTAACTTAACCTTGGCAAGGTTATGTTTTACCACTAAACTATACCTGCTTGATATGCACAAATTTTAGTGCTTTATTATAATACCAAAAATATGTGCATTTGTCAAGCTATTTTCCATATCTTTTACATTTTCATTATATTCATAAGTACCTTGAAAAATTCCAAATAATAATCCGAAACTTCTTTTTTTCTTATTTCATTTTTCGCTATAATATTAAGATTAATTATTTCGTCCTTATCTATTTTCACAGTCATTTTTCCGCAAAATTGCATGCTTTAAAACAGGTGCTTCCATTACTTTTGTTAGTTCAATATCTATATTAATATCTTTTATTTTATCCTTTTGAACAGGGTACAGTGTCATATTATTTTCTTCTAAATCAATTTGCAAATCATTATTTATTCCCTTTATTATTTCAAATTGAGACATATTTACTAAGTTATCAAAATTATCTTCTATCATATATTTTATATCCACCATTTGAAATTTAGAAAAAATATATTCAATAAGTTCGATGCTATCTTTCGTTCTATCTTTTTTTGTATCTGCACCAAGTACAACACAAATTACGTTCATTTCTCCCCTTTTTACTGATGTTACTAAGCATCTATTTGCTCCATTTGTAAAGCCTGTTTTTACACCATAAACTCCTTCTAAATATCCTAATAGCTCGTTTGTGTTTCTTATATTTTTAGGGACTCCATTTATACTAACTGTATACTCCTTTGTTTTTACAATTTGCTCAATTTCCTTTATGTTAAGTGCATAATCTGAAATTTTTGCAAGTTCATAAGCAGTTGTATAGTGCATTTCTTCGTCAAGACCATGTGGAGTCACAAAATGAGTATTTTCCAAATTTAATTCTTCTGCTTTTTTATTCATAAGTTCTGCAAATTCTTTAACACTACCCCCAACATGTTCTGCAAGAGCAACCGCAGAATCATTTCCGCGAACATAATAGAAGACCAAATAATAAATTTTTTATTGTTATTTCGTCATTTGTATGTAATCCAAGTCTTGATCCTCCCGTTCCTGCTGCTTTAGCTGATACCTTTACTTTTTCATTTAAGTCATTTGCATTTTCTACAACTACAATTGCTGTCATAATTTTTGTTGTAGATGCCATTTTACATCTTGTATTTTCTTTTTTCCCATATAATACTTTTCCGAGATGTTCTATCAAAAACAACCGCATATCTAGAATTTATAGAAGGTACAGTATTTGCTTCTGCTGTTACTTCTAGTATTTCTTGTATTTCTTCAGGAGTAATGTCTGCTTCTTCTATTTCATCATCTGCATAGCTAAATATAGATAAATTTACTGTAATTATAAAAATTATCATTGAACATAAAATCTTTGATTTTTTCAAAACAAAAAACACCTCTTTAATCTATATGATTTTAGAGGTGTTTTAATTCTTATTATTTATGCGCAAGCATGTTTTCCGTTTTTTATTTTTTTTGCTTTAGTAAATAAAGATAACACTTTCTTCTTTTCTTTAGTATTAATCTCATTATCTTCATTTGTTCTATCTTCGTTTGTTTCTTCAAGAAGAGCTACAGATTCTTTCTTATTAGAAATTGTTGATTCCATTTCTATTTTCCATAATATTAATAGCTCTTTTTTTGCTTTTGCAATTTTTTCTTCTTCTTCCTTAGTTATTTTCTTTGCATTACTGATACTTTTTTCAAGTCCAGCAATCTGTTCTTCAAACGCTTTTACTTCTGTGTTTTCACTATCTTTCGTTCCCTCCTGTAATTTTTCAATTACAGATGCAAATTGTTTTTCTCTCTCATAAGAAGATTTAAGCTTTGCAAGTTGTTCTTCTGCGCCTGGCATCTCATATTTTTTTATAATATTCGTTGCATCGCTTATTATCAATCTTAGAGATTCCATTCTTACGTATCTTGCTTCTTGTATTCCATAGTTTATTATTCCTGTTTTCTTTTCCTTTGTTTTTATCACTTCTCTAAGGTCACTTGTACTTCTGTATACTTTCTTTTTCTTCTTTGCAATGCTTCTTTCAATAGAAACATACTCTGATTTTGTAAGTATCTCAGAAATGTCAGTTATCTTTTGTTGCGCATCATTTATTAAATTTTCTGCATGCCTTGGTTCTACTAATCTTAAATAATCCGCTTCCATTGTATCAATTATTCTTAATCTTTTTTGTCTCATCCTATTAAATCTTTGCATTTTAGATTGTATATCTTTATCCGATGTTTTTAAAATTTCATGTGGTATTGGAGTTGTATTAAATACTTTTGATTTTTGAACTATCTCCAATTCTCTTTGTACTAAAGACTTTTTTTCTTCCTCAGTATATGTCATTTTATATTTTAGTTTTGTATCTTCTAATGCCTTTCCATCTGCCCTATATTCTGTATAATCAACTTCTTCTACTTCATCTAATTCTTCAAAATCGTCTAAATCTTCTTCAATAATATCAATAATTCCATTATATCTATTGCCTAATCTTTTTATTGCTTTAGTTAAAACATTTTCTGCCTTTTTTATATCTGCTCTATACATCAAATATTTTACAATTTCTAGTTTTTCAATGTTACTTGGAATATTTTTGCACTCTTCAAGTAATTCCATTATCTCATTTTTTGAATCAATTTTATTTTGGTATTTTTTGTTTATATTATTTTTTATCTTTTGTATATCTTTACTTTTTGGTTTCTTTTTGTTTTCTTCACATTTTAGCTTATATTCGTTTACTTTTTCCTCTTTTTCAACTTCTCTTTCGTTTTCTAAAGAATAAAGGTATGCTTTTAATTCTGATATTGTTATTGTATTTTTGTTTTCAGACATATCTTTAATCCTCCTTTATCTTTTGCAAATATATTTTATTATACCACATTTATCGACTTATTATATTACATTTTTATGACATTTTCATTACAAAAAAAAGACGGATTGATTTGATAATCAATCCGTCTTTTTTTGCTTCAAAATTGCGAAGCAATTTTGCACATCTTGGCATCGAAATCTTTGATTTTTGTTAATGCCCAATTTTTTTATTATTTTAGCTTTGCTTTATGTAAGATTAAATGATATTTGATAATTTGTTCCGTCTCCTAAAAGCATTATAAATGTTTTTTCTTTTATATTATCTGTTCCATCAATTATTTTAACTCTATATGTGTAATACGTTCCAGCTGAATCATCAAATTCCATATAATCAAACTCATTTCTATTATTGAAATTTGAAGACATATATTTTACAAACGTTTCATAATTTGCAAAATTGCTCTTCTTAAAGCTATCAGCTAAAACTCCATATATATATTTATAATCTTTATAATTTAAAGCAGTATTAATTTTGTTCAAATTTAAGACTACTTTTTCTTGATTAGAAGCTATATTGTATTTATCAGTAAATTCTGGAATATCAACTGTATATGTATCAAGTATAAGAGAATAATCCATAGGAGCATTTTCTCTAAAAATATAATAATTACCATCTTTATCTAGTAAAACATATTGAGTATATTCTATATAATCTTTCTTTTGATATCCTGATACGTTTATACTGCTAAAATCATTATATCTATTGCTCATATATTCTTTAAACTCAGCTAAATTTGCAAATTTTGCATTTTTATAATTTTCTTCTAAACTATTATAAATTGCATTTTGATTGTACATAAGTTCTTCTTTATATTTATTAAATAAATCTGAGGCATAGGTATCGTCTGATACTATTCTAAATGTATAAAGATTATTTTTATTAACCTCAATATTTTCTGGAACTGTTATATCAATTTGACCGCCAAGTTCTAAATTTCCATATTTTTCATTTACATAATCATTTGGAATTATAGAAAATGTTTCATTTGCTATATCAAATTTTATTATCATTTTAAACTTCGATATTTCTTTCGTTTTTCTATCTATTAAAGAACCACTTACAATATATATTGAAATATTATTACTTTTTTCACTTACATAGATAGAATCTATATCTACTAATGATGTACCCATTTCATTTAATTTTGAGACTATATTTTCTTTTGTAATTCCCTTTGCTTCAATATACTCACTATCTAACATATTATATATTATTTGTGCATTTTCATTTCTTGCTTCATTTAAGTCTATATTTTCTACTTCTGAATAATATTCTTCTAAATTAAATACAATAGCATTATATGTATAAAATTTATTTACAGCATCGCTTACAGCATAATAGAAATTTCTAACTTTAAGTACAGAAATTTGTTCCTCTGGTTTAACTGATTCAACCGGAATATACACATTTTCATATCCTATTCCCTGCTCTCTACGATTCATGAAAATAGCAAGAATTACTATTATCATGATAGTAACACATATAATGAGCACTAATAATACTTTTTGCATTTTTCCCATATTTATAAAATTCCTTTCCTATGGTCTAATTATTGCTCTGAAAGTAAGCTGTCCATCAACAACTTTATTTGCATCAGCAACTGACTTATATGCTCCGTCATGTCCTCTATAAGAATCTAATATATAGAATTTATATCCTTGTGCTTTTAGTTCGTCTGATACTGGCACAACTGCTAAGAAGTGTCCGTTTTCATGTCCAAGCACTGGATAGCCTTGCTCTAATGCTTGCAATGCTTGACTTTCAGTTGGATACATTTGTGTTGAAACTCCATAATATTTTGATAAGAAGCTACTATTATATATATCGCCAGTAGAACCAACTCCGCTAACGTGATACCTTCCATCTGGATAATATTGTTTTAAATTTTCAACAAACGATGCTGGTGTTATTGAAGAGTCTCCTTTTAGTCCTGATAAAATCATTGCCAAACTTGTAGGACCACATCCATCACTTGCAATTGTTGCACTACCATAAGAGCCAGAATAATTTTCCTGTAAGTAGTGTGGGAAATTATATTTTCCACTTGATACTGAACCTCCACCTGAAGTGCTTGGTCTCGTTTTTCCGCTATATCTTTCATAAACTTCCTTAGCCTTATTTTTTCTACTAGACATACCTGAACTTGCATCTGATGGTTTCTCAAATAACCAGCAGAACGCTTCAGCAGCTTCTTCTGGACTTTTAGCATTTTTCCATGAATCAATATCATATCCTTTATATGACGAAAGTTGTGATCCAGTAAAGGCTGATGCAGAATTATGTATGCCAAGTTCTGCAAGTAAAAATTCTATTTGCATATTTTCGTCGCCAATACTTACGCCTTTACTTTTAGCATAATTAAGTAAAGCCTGTTTTCTTCCTGGAGATGTCCACTGTGCAATTCCATATCCAGCTCCATCATTAGCAAAATTTTTATAACTTCCATCATCGACTTTTGCTGTATATTCTGCATCAGAGCCAAGCAAACCTTCTTTAGAATTTTCTAGATTATTTGCAATAAAGCCACTTTCTTGGAATATGTTACCTAGTAATCCAGCAATTGCATTATCACTCAAGCCTGCATCTTTTAGTGCATACCATAATTTTTCTTCTAGTGAATTTCCTTGTATTAGTCCGCCCAGAAGATGTGCCACCTTCTAACGATGTAAATGTATCTGTGTCAAATAGATCTAATACTTCACTTATATCTATATCATATATTTCTTTTCCTGTATATATATTCCAATAATATTTAAGTAGTTGTTCGTGCATTTGTGTATTTTCATGTAAACTTAATAAATCTACTAAATCATTTATAGTTTCACCACTAGGTTCCGCAATATTATGTATTACAATTTCCTTCTTATGCTCTTGTTGCGGTATAGGATATTTAACTTCTTTACCATTTAGGTCAAACTCACAACCTAAATAATATTCTCCTGTATCATTTTTCCATAGTCCTAAAAACCATTTATAAACTATATTTTTTTCGGTTATTAAATTTATATTCCAGCCAAAGTTTTCTAAATCTTGCTTTGTAGACATAGTTAATGCTTCATTAGATAAATACCTTTCGGTTATTGTAAATGAACTACCCTTCGTTGCTGATGGTACAGCTCCTCTATTACTTGAAACTAGCCTATAGCTTAATCCTGCAAGCTCAGCGTCTGTGTATGTATGACTTACTTCTTCTCCTAAATTTTGTGTATTATTTGCATTTGCACCTTGTTCAAACTCAACACACCATGTTTTTGCCTTTTTTACATATACAGATGCTGTATTTGTATACGTGCTTGAAACGGCCGTTTCTGTTGTATTTACAACTGGGAACAAATATGAGGTCTGTACATTTCCATATTTCCATGAGTAAGTTATAATCTTATTATTTTTTACTGAACCTTGTGATGTTAGCCTTTGCGTTTCTGTTTTTTGTGCGTGTGCAGTTTTTTCTGTATATGTACTTACATTTAATTGGTCTTGTATCATTAGTATAACTTCGCTTTTTTCCAATAGCAAATCTATTACTGCCATGACATAGTATGGATTGTTTGACGTTTGTATTAATGAAAATAAAAAGTTATATGGCATACTACACATAGACGTTAATGCTGTATATGATACACTATTTTCTTGCAAAACATATTCATTACTCTGCTGAACGCCATTTTTTGATGTTGTTGTTTGTTTATATGTTGCATAATATAAAAGTCCACTATTTTCGTCAAAAGAGAAATAATCTAAGGCGGATATATCATTTGCACTAACTAAACTTGAGAACTCTTCGTAAGGCAAATAGTCTAAAAATATTTCCTCTCCTACTGTGCCATCTATATTCATTTTTGTTCTTTTTATATCTACAATTCCTTGTGCAACATAGTCTCCGTCTTTATCCTTTTTATTGCCTTGTCCATCTTCTGTACCATCTTTTCCTTCAAAATCTCCAAGTCTTGGATAGCTACTTGCAATTTCTGCACGCATCATCCTTATAAAAAATTCTTTAAAATCTTCTAATTTAAACCAGTTTTGTAAATCTTGTAAAACTTTCTTTCTTGCTTCATCATCATATACTTCTTTATCATCATTTTCTTCTTCATCTTCATTATCGTTTTCTTCAACTTCTTCGTCTTCTTTTCCATCAGGAATTTTTACATTATCAAAGAATCCATTTTGATCAGAGTAAAATAGTTCCTCCATGTATTTTTCTAATATATCTTTATTAATCTTAAAATAATATCCTTCGGATTCATCTTTTGCAATACTTACTTGCTCTTCATCCTGCATAACTTTCGAGCTTGCATCAGCAGATATATTACTAGAACCAAAAAGATAGATTACTGCACTAAAGGCTGAAATAATTGCGCCTACTATTACAGCAATAACTATTCCATATATTAATGTAGGTACACCAATAGCTGCAACAATTTTACTTAAAATAAGTTTGAATACATTTTTTACACCTTTTGCTCCCTGTTTTAAGCCCTTATTCAATAAATTAGTATCTTTTTCGTCCTGTAGCTTTTCTTTCCTTTCTTCATTTTCCTCATTTTCCGTTGCCATATTCTTTCTCCCTTTTATTACTATATTTGTTCATTAATTATTGTCTTTTCTTTTTTGCTTATTTGATTAATATAGTCTTCATAATTTAATACTATATCTTCAAAAACAACTCCACTTAATTCTCTTTCTGGATTAAACATTTTATTAAATTTAATATTTACGTTATTTGTCATATCCCTTTTTACTATCAACTGTTCCATTGCGTTTTCATTTAACATTGCTGTATATTTTACATCATTTGTATCATACAAATAACATGTATTAACCTTTTCTTTTGTATCTATACATATTGTTTTTGTAGTTTTATTTGTAATACTAATATTTAATATTGCATAATCCATATAAAAATCTATATAATTTACTTTTACTAATACATTATCTTCTGTTTTTTGCTTATCTTTTTTCTCTCTACCAATAAAACTACTAATATTTATATAGCTATTTTCTCCCCTATTTACAACTGTTATATAATCTCCTCTATTATCAGTAGAATTAACATTTCCAGTTGCAAGTACATCTTCTGTGTACTTTATATAATAAGTGCAAAACTCTCCATCTTTATACCAATTTTCTAATTCATACATTCTATTTATGTAAAATATTGTATTATAATAATTATTCATAAAAGAATCTATGCTAGGGTAAAGAAGCTCTTTGCACTCACTAGATAATAGGTTATAAGCCTCCTCTATTTGTTTATTATTACAATAGTCTACAAATTGTTTTATTAAATTTGTATTTGTCTTATCTTCGTTTTTTGATACATCTTCTCCTGTTATTACACTTTTATCAGTTGGATTTAGTGGAGTTACATTTGTATCAACAATATTAACATTATTATCTAAATTGTTTTGTCTTTTTTCTTCATTTTGTCTTTTTACAATCGAGTTTAATGTTGTTATAATAATAATAATGAAGGCAATCACGAATATAATTCCAAAGATTATTTCTCTATTTTGATTATATAGTCTTGTTAATCTATTCATAATTACCTCCATTACTCCATTATATATTTAAGTACAGTATTATGTTTCGAAGAATTCCATATCTGCAAGTATCTCGTCTACTCTTGATTTTGCAGCTTGTTCTGTCATACCTTGTATCTTTAATTTCTTTATTAACTTGTCTTCAAATGCTGCTCTATCTCTTGACATTGGGTCATAAACTCTTGTACTAACATCTCTATTCCATTTAGCAATTGCAACAGCATTTTCCAATGCTTGTGTTCTCGACATTGGTGTTCTTGTTGGATGTCCTGTTTTCTTATTAATAAATCCTTTTTGCATATTATCTGCTAATTTTAATGCTTTAGCTACTTTTTTAGGGTCATATATACCATTATTTAATAATGCTTGAACACTTCCATTATTCATTGCTTCTTTGGCTGCTTCTTGAGAACCAAGTGCCTTTGTAATTATTGCAATATTTTGTGGATCCTTTTTGAAATCCCTATCATATAAATATTGCTGTCTTTTCTTTGCATCGTCTCCCCAAAATGCTGCACTTGCAATTTCTGATGAATTTCTCCACTGTTGTCCTGTAAATTTTGCAGCTTTGTCTCCATAATAGTTTGCTCCATAGTATCCAGCAGCAGCTCCTGCTGTTGCAAGTTGGAATGCCTTTGATGGATCCCCTGATGCTGCGCCAATTGCTGCACCTGTAAGTGCAAGTCCTCCTCCTACAACACCTCCAACTAATGCTTTTCTAGTCCATCTACCAGCTGTTTGCATTCCTTTTTTAGGAAGAGTTTTAGCTCCATCTATTAGCTTTCTTTGATAATTATATCCAACAGCACGCATAGCTTCTCTTATTGCACCATCTTTGCTTAATCCACCTTTTTTCATTCTATTCCATACAGTCATGTCATTTGCTTTCATCCATTCTGGTTTTGGTGGACGTAATGTTCCATAAGGGTTTGTTCTCGATGCACCTCTTCCTATAGCTGTTCTATATTGATTTATTCCTGGACCTGCCCTGAACATTGAACTATTTCCTGGACCGTCCTCCAGGTGCTGGCATTGAGCCTCCTCCTGGACCGTCCTCCGGGTGTTGGCATCGAGCCTCCTCCTGGGCCGTCCTCCGGGTGCTGGCATCGTACCTCCTCCTGGGCCGTCCTCCAGGTGTTGGCATTGAGCCTCCTCCTGGACCGTCCTCCGGGTGTTGGCATCGAGCCTCCTCCTGGGCCGTCCTCCGGGTGTTGGCATCGAGCCTCCTCCTGGGCCGTCCTCCGGGTGTTGGCATTGAGCCTCCTCCTGGGCCGTCCTCCGGAACCGCTGTACTGTTTGTGTTCTATAACCAGATAGAGATGATCCAATTAATGTTCTTTCTGAGTCTACTCCACCTCCACCTGAATTTGATTTTCTAATTGGTCTAGCTTTTTCTTTATCTTCGTTACCACCATGACTACCTGCTCCTGGTTTTGGTCTATTTATTTTATTAAGTATTGCAGAAAATGCAGCTCCACCTGCAAAGCTTCCTGCAGCACTTAATGTCTGTCCCTTATCTAATCCGAAGAAACTACGTAGTAATTTTTCTGCTGGAAGTAGAAATGCAATTGCAACTACTCCATATATTAAACTTGTTGAAATAAGTTCCATTGATAAACCAACAAGAATTGTATATAGTAGTAAGTGGAATGGTTGAATTAATAGGTTAAGTAAATATTCTTTAAACCACATATTAAAGGCCTGTGCTTTTCCATCTCTTATTTTATCTAATGGATAAGTCATTGCAACAAGAGGTGCTATCATTGTTAAAAATGCAATATATATAACCCTCTTCATGTATCTAAATGCAAACATTATTGTAAATGCTATCAATATCCAATATACAATTAAATATCCTGTTGCTTCTGCTTGATTTTCTTCTTCTCCATTAACATTTAAAAACATTCTTGCATAATTAATAAAAAACAAAACTTGCCTACTATTACCCGACACTAACAAACCATTTAGATTATATCCTGCTGATCCTGTTGCGCCAGTTCCACCAGTTGCTGCCCCAGTGTTTAAGTTTTCACCATTAGGTCCAATATATTCATATGTCGTTACTCCTGGTGTTCCTGGATTATTACCTGGATTTGAGTGAGCATATACTGTGTATGTTCCACCATCTGTGTAATATTCCCTCTTATAGTCAACATTATATCCATTTACTCCAGTTACTTCCCAACCATTTTGAACACTACCAACTCCACCGCCTTGGCTACCACTTTGTGGCGTTGTTCCATTTACATTAATTCCTAAGCTAGAAAGTAAATTTTCCATATATGCTGATGCATCTTCTCGGCTTGATCCATGAAATGGTCCTCCCCCATATGAAGCTTCAGCATCTCCGTTATATTGAACCCCTCCATGTTTGTCTGCAAAGTTTATCCCCTCTAAATCAGTTGAAGAATTTATTCCACTTATTCCTGCAAGTATAGTATTAACTCTATTTACAATTGTAACACCAGCTGCCATAATATAGTGCATAAACATAAGTATACAAAATGCTATTATCCAGTCCATTATTCTTTGTTTGTATTTTGCTCTATCTTGTGATGCACTTGATATTATTATTCTAATACCAACATATAATAATACTGAAAGTAATCCTACTATCGAAATCCATCTTAATGTTGCATACCAATTTGCAATCGCATCTTTTAGTGCTTGAATACCTGTTCCATTAGTAGATTGTATTACATATGTACGACTAGATGTATCAATAAAATTTGCATCTAATAATTGGATTTGATTTGCAAATATAAGTTCTGGACTTATTTGAATTAATGGGTATTGAAACTTATCTTTCTTTATAAAATATGTATCATCGTCTGGTATTCCCGATCCTTTATCTCCAACTGCATAATGCCATTCTCCAGTAATTCCAAACTGTACAACCGATATCGCAACATCTCCGAAGAGAAGTTGCAAAATCTCTTATATATTCCATCAGTTTTCCACCAAATGATTTAGCATTAACTGCTGGCATTATGGCGAAATTAAGAAGCGTCACGCATACTATGGCAACAACAAATTTCTGTATTAAATTCTTGTTTGTAAAAATTTTCATTGTATGTAACTTCCTCCTTATAATCTAGGATATCCTAGAGTTATAATTTTTCTATTTTATATATTTCTTCTCTTTACTAGTTTATTTAAGTTAGTTTCTACGAACTCAAATTCTTTTGCTGTTGGGGTTATTTGTAGTATTGCAGTGTCTGCTCCAACTTTTAATAATCCTTCTCCTTTAGTACACGTAATAAGGAAGTTTGCTTCTCCTTCTGATAATTTGAATACTTCTTTTAAGTATGAAATCTCTGATTTGTCTTGTGCTAAGAATAATTTTGTATCAGAAGAAGTAAGTACAGCTTGTGCTTCTGGCTTTTCATAAAAGTCTTGGAATCTTTGAGAAATAATTGCAAGTGATACATTTCTCTTTCTAGCACGTCTTGCCATAGTGTTTAAAAAGTCTACGGCTTCTGGGTATGGAAGTAACATCCATGCCTCGTCTACGATAACTCTCTTACGAGAAGCCTTCGTTCTATCCTCACTATTTTTCTTAACGTATTTTTCCCATATCCAAGAAAGAAGTATTTGTTGTGCAAGTGGTCTTGCAAATCTTTCCTCTAGCTTAGATATATCTAGGTTTATAAATGGTGCACCGTCTAATAATTCAAATGTAGATTGTCCATCAAAATATGCCATTTGTCCGTCGTATTCTCTAATATATTGCTTCATAACTTTTAATAAATAGCTATAATGGAATTGATAATCTACAATTTTGTTTTCTGCTGCTTTCTTTTGTATTCTCTTATACCAGCTTCCAATTGTTGGCATATCTTTTTTATCTCTTGCTAGCATATTTCTTTTATCCATGCTTGTTTCATATAAGCTAGCTGGGTCGTTTGTTATTCCTAATGCTTGGTATTCTTCTGCAACACTTTCTGCTATAATTTGTTTTGTAAGCTCGTTTACGTCTGTGCTTCTTGTACTTCCTCTTGCCATTGTAAGTAGGGCTTGTGTTACGTCTTCTACTTTATTTTCTACGTTTAAAACTATTCTATCTTTTCCTGTTATTTCGTCTTTTACAGTTTCAAGCTCTAAATCGAATAAGTTTATAATTGTATTTGAATTTGGACTAAGTACGACGTTTATTCCACCAAGACTTTCTGCAACTATTGAATACTCACCTTCTGCGTCTAGTGCTAGACTTTCAATTCCCATTAGAACTGAAGATCTTGATATCAATGTTTTCATTGTAACTGATTTTCCTGCACCAGATTTTGCAAATATAACCATGTTATAATTTGTAAGTGATGAGTGAAAATTATCAAATAATATTGGCACACCAGTTTGTTTATTAAAACCTAATGGTATTCCTGTTGGATGTCCTACTTCAGATGTTGTAAATGGAAATACTGTTCCCATTGAGCGTCTATCAAATGTGTGTGATTTATCTATTTTATTTTGCATTAGTGGTAAATTTGATTGAAAGCACTCTTCTTGAATTGCCCATGCTGATTTTATTCCTACTAATGATTTTGACATTTCTGTTGAGAGCAATTTTGTAAATTTGTCTAATTCCTCTAAGCTATACGCAAATAATGTTGATACTATTGTTGCATCATATAGTTTGTTATATCCTGCTGCAATTTCGTCTCTTAATTGCTCTGCTTCTAATCTTTTTTGTGTAAGTGAACTCTCTCTGTTTATGTTTCCTCTATCTTGTGCAACGATTCTTTCTGTTTCTAGTTCGTTTATTACTCTATTTAATTCGTTTTGTGACCTTGCTTCAGGTACTGGGTTTATGTATATTGATGTGTTTATATCTCCAAATAAGTACATATCTCTAAATATGTCTGGGAAAGAGCACATTCTAGGAAGTGTTGATACAAAGAAACTTCTTGCATATCTCTTTGCATTAGAGATAATTTCTAGGTGGTCTATGTTTGACGCATCTATTCCAGATGGTGCTATTAGCTCTTTTACGCTTTTTCTTTGTAATATTGCACTTTTTTCTCTTTCTTTTTCTTCTCTAAGCTGTCTTTGTTGTTCTTCTAGTTCTTTTTGTTTTCTTTTGCTCATTTAACCTAGCCTCCTCTTCTTTTGCTTCTTCTTCTTCTTCTCTTTCGATTTTTCTTTGTTGTCTAATTCCTGTGAGTTCATCTATAGATTCATTAGCAACCTCATTTCCGAGATATGCTTGGTTTTCTTGTATTATTATTTTTGCCATTTCGTCTATTATGTCATCCATTTTAACTTTTCTTTCTTCTAGTCTCTTTTCTCTTTCTGTTCTAACTTTTGCTACTACGTCTCCTGCTTTTTCTATTGCTTTTGCTTCTATTTCTCTATCTAATGCTGCTATTTTCTTATCTAGAACATCTGGTGCTGTTGAATATATTTCGTCATATCCAGCAACTATTGCTTTTTCAACACCATATACTTCTGCTTCGTCTCTATTATATGCCATGTAAAGTAGTTCTACTAATGAGTTTGAGTCTAGGATTTTTCCTGTAACTCCTGTTGAATATAGTGTTTGTATTACTGATTGACATCTTGTATATAGTTCTGCAAATGCAATGTTTTTTAATTCTTCTTTATCAAAGTTTGTGTTTCCAAGGTCTGATGGATAATATGATAATATTATATAGTATTGTTTGTTTAAAACGTTTTTGTTTAAGCTCATTTGCTCTGTATTATATATAATATCTTTTCCATATTCATATAGGTTTCTAAGTTTTGTTAATTCATAGAATTGTGCCTTTAGTTCTTCTTTTGAAAATAGTCCTGAGTTTCTATTTGATTCATATTCTGCTTCTGCTCTTCTTAAATTGCTTTCAACTTCATTAACTCTTCTATTGTAATTTTCCAAACTATTTTCTAGATTTACTGTTCTTGTTTGAACATAAATTTGTATTGGAAATCTAAGAGAGTTTAGGAATTGTATAAATCCCTCTTCTACTGCTGTTTGTTCCATTTCTGACATTAAGTCATAGTTAACGCCTTGGCACTCGATTACCATTACGAATTTGTTTCCATTTTTTTCTACTATCATGTTATCGTCTATTTTATCGAATTCCATGAATTTTAATATTGATTGTCTATTATATCCTCTTGTTGCAGTGTTTCCTAAAGTGCCTGAGTCATTGCTATCGTCAATTGCTTTTTCTGCTTTTTTCTTTTTGTGTTCTCTTATTTGTACAAGTATAAATACTATTATAAGTACAGCAAGTAAAAATATCATTAAAAATAATAAATATGTTAATAATTGTGTTATTTGATTATCTGTCATCTTTTGTTCCTCCCTCAGTATAATAAATATATATTTTCTTTTTATTTTTTGTCTTAAATTTGAACCATCTCATTATTACGTCGTCTATGTTTTCTCCACCAGTTTTTCTTGTTATATCAAAAATTACTGAGTTTGGTACTTTAAATGTTCCTATTGAATATCCAATTACTGCTAATAATACAAATATTACAACTCCAACAACTCCTATTCCACATGCACTAAGTAGCCACCATATTGTTCCTCCAATTGCCATCCCTATTCCTGTATAAATTAGGGCTTTTGTTGAAAATATGAATAATATTCTACCTTCTCCTCTAACATTTCTTGGTATTTGATATGGCATATTTATACTGCTCCTTTCTCTTTTGTTTGCTTTTAGGCACAAACACCCTATTTTCACTTATAATACATTATAGCAGAATATTGTAAAAATTCATAGAGTTTTGGAAAAAAAAATACATTTTTGTAATATTTTTGTAACGTTTTTGTAATAT
>CANRAW010000035.1 GCA_947628715.1 uncultured Clostridia bacterium | reverse complement strand
TATTGATGGAGATTATACAAATATAAAAATTACAACTTATGAAGATTTAGAAATTGCAAAGAAGTTTTTGATAAATAGAGATTGACACAATTAAAAAAATATGTTATTATAAAATTTATAATAAGAAAAGAGGAAAGATTATGAAGTTAAGAATATTTTTAAACCAATTACATCATCATCGTAGGAGCTTGTAGCTATATGCTTTGAGTAAGCGTAGGTACAGGCTAAAAATACTGTGCCTACGATAGTTTAAAAATATTTAAGAGATATATTAAAAAGACTATTTGTAGGAAAAAATGTACAAATAGTCTTTTTTCTATATCTCTTTTTTTAAATAAAACTTCATAATCAAAAAAAGAAAGGTGATTTATATGAAAAAAACAATAATTAAAATTTTAGGAATAATTGCAATATTAATTATAATATGCTTTGTAATTTTTACAAATAAAGGAAATGAAAAAGAAAATAATACATTGGTTGTAGGTCTAGACGATAATTTCCCACCTATGGGATTTAGAAACGAAAATAATGAAATTGTAGGATTTGACATAGACCTAGCTAATGCAGTTTGCAGTAAATTAAATATGACATTAAAACTTCAACAAATTTCATGGGCTTCAAAAGAGCAGGAATTGAGCTCAGGAAATATAGACTGTATATGGAACGGCTTTGCTTACAATGAAGAAAGAGCAAAAACAATGACTTTAACTAAGCCTTATATAAAAGGAGAAATGTATTTTATATTAAAAGATGGAAGTATAGAGCAAAGTCAAGAGGAATTAAAAGGAAAAAAGATAGGAGTTCAAACAGGCTCAGTTCAGCAATTAGACTTAGAAAAGTCTGAATTTGGAAAAAATGTAGAAATAATATCATATAGCGATTATTTAACAGCATTTATGGATTTAGAAACAGGAGGTATCGATGCAGTATTTTGTTCAAGCATAATAGGAAATTATTTATTAACATCAAAAGGCAAAAATTATAGAACAATTGCATCAGAAAATATTTCACAAACAAATGGAAGTGTTATTGCATTTAAACAAGGTAATACAGAACTTAGAGATAAAATAGAAAATGCACTATATGAATTAAAAGAAGAAGGAACACTTACAGAAATTTCAGAAAAGTGGTTTGGAAAAGATATGATAATTTTGGAGGAAAAGGAAAATGAAATTTGATAATATAATAAATGTGATAAAAATATTATTCACTGGCTTAGACACAACTTTAAAAATATTTATTTTAAGTTTAATATTTTCTGTGCCACTTGGCATTGTAGTTGCAATTCTTAGAAATTCAAAATGTAAAATAATAGCAAATATAATGAAAATATATATTTTACTAATTAGAGGAACTCCTGTAATGCTTCAAGTTATATTTGTTTATTTTGCACCTTATTATATATTTAATTTAAGCTATGATAGATTTACAGCGATAATTATAGCATTTATTATAAATTATGCAGCCTATTTTTCAGAAATATTTAGAAGCGGAATAAACAGCATTTCAAAAGGACAAAAAGAAGCGGGATATACTTTAGGATTTAGCAAAATACAAATATTTTTCCTAATAATATTACCACAGGTAATAAAAAGAGTATTGCCACCTGTTTCTAATGAAATAATCTCATTGGTAAAACAGACTTCACTTGCACAAATAATAGGAGTTACAGAAATGTTTAGCTTAGCACAAAAACAGTCAAGTTATAATTTTTCTGTAATACCTTTAGTTATTGCAGGAGGATACTACTTAATACTTGTATTTTTAATTTCAGTTATGTTTAATCGTGCAGAGAAAAAATTAGAATATTATAGTTAGGGGGAAAAAACATGGATGTATTGCAGGTTAAAAATTTATATAAAAAATACAAAAACACTGAAGTTATAAAAGATATTTCCTTTAACGTAAAAGAAGGGGAAACACTTGTAATTTTAGGACCATCAGGCTCAGGAAAATCAACTATTTTGCGATGTATAAATAATCTAGAAAAAATAGATGGAGGAAATATAATTATTAATAATGAGTGTATGGTAAAAGAATATAAAAATGGAAAGGCGATTTATAATGATAAGAAAATTTTAGAAAAAATAAATTTGGATACAGGCATGATTTTCCAAGATTTTAATTTATTTCCACACTATACAATTAAAGAAAACATTACAAAAGCATTAATATATGTATTGAAAAATAATGAAGAAGAAGCAGAAAAAAAGGCAGATAATTTACTAAAAAAAATGAATTTAATAGAAAAGATGGATGCGTACCCTTGCAACTTATCAGGTGGGCAAAAACAAAGAGCATCAATTGCAAGAACTTTAAGCCTTGAACCAAAAATAATTTGTATGGATGAGCCAACAAGTAGTTTAGATCCAGAATTAGTAGGAGAGGTTTTAAAAGAAATAAGAAAGTTAGCCAAAGAAAAAAGAACTATGGTCATAGTTACTCACGAAATTAAATTTGCAAAAGAAATAGCAGATAGAATTATTTTTATAGATAATGGACGAATTATAGAAGAAGGAACAGCAGAAGAAGTTATAAATAATCCTAAAAAAGATAGAACTAAAG
The DNA here is from genome assembly GCA_947628715.1 of uncultured Clostridia bacterium. Lineage (GTDB taxonomy): Bacteria > Bacillota > Clostridia > TANB77 > CAG-508 > JAAWPK01. The sequence continues at coordinate 13,086 of CANRAW010000035.1, read as the reverse complement.
AATTTTTAGCACGTTTTGTTTAAAAGAAAGGAAGGATAGATAATTATGGAAAAAATAGAACCAGAAGAAGTCATAAAATTTTTTAAAGAAATAGGTAATATTCCAAGAAAATCAGGAAATGAAGAAAAAATAAGAGACTATTTAGTAGAATTTGCAAAGGAAAGAAATTTGAAATATTATACAGACAAATATTTTAATGTAATCATAAAAAAAGAAGCAAGTAAAGGATATGAAGAAAAAGAAGGTATTGCTTTTCAAGCACATACAGATATGATATGTGAAAAAGAAGAAACAAGCACGCATGACTTTACAAAAGACCCAATAAAATTAATAAAAGATGGAGACTTTATAAGAGCAGATGGAACAACGCTTGGAGCTGATAATGGGATAGGTATGGCTTTTATTTTAGCATTGCTAGATGCAAATAATGTAGAAATGCCAAAAATAGAAGGAATATTTACAGTACAAGAAGAAACAACAATGATAGGTGCAAAAGAAATTGATGTTAATCAAATAGAAGCAAAAAAAATAATATCTTTAGATAATGGTAAAGAGGGAAAAATGGTAATAGCATCTGCTAATTGCAAAGAGTGGTTTGGAAAAATTGACAAAAAATATATAGAATTAGAAAATAATATAACCTATGAACTTGTGTATTCAAATTTTCCAGGAGGACACTCAGGCGGAAATATTGCAGACGAAAAAAGAGGAAACCCTATAAAACTTGCGGTAGAAATTTTATCAAATGTAGAAAATTTATATATAAATAATATGCAAGGAGGAAGCAAAGTAAATGTAATACCTAGAGATTGTAAAGTGACTTTTTCATGTATGAAGGAATTAGACAAAACAGTTTATGATAAAATAAAAGATCAAAAAGAATTTTATGGAGAAAATGTGCAAATAGAATTAAGAAGAGTAAAAAAAATAAATAAAGCACTTGAAAAAGAAACAACTAATGATATAATTAATTTTATAAAAAATTACAAAAATGGAGTAATAAAGTTAGATAAGTATGGAAATGTTGTATTATCAGCAAATTTTGGAGCAGTAAACGAATTTGATGGCTATATAAGACTAGAATATTCATTAAGAAGTAATGACATTTCACTTAGAGATATTTATTTAAAAGAATTAGAAAAAAACGTAAAAAACAATAATGTAAGTATAATATGGGAACAAGAACTAGAAGGATTTTTAACAGAAGAAAAAAGTAATCTTGTGCAAAAAGTTGAAAAAGTGTATAAAAAAATGTTCAATAAGGACATAGAAAAAATAATTACACAAGGTGTATTAGAAGGTGGATTTTTCAAAAGTAGAATAAATGATTTAGAATATATCTGCCTAGGACCAAATATATTTGATGCACACAGCCCAAAAGAAAGAGTATCAATTGAATCCATACAAAGAACATGGAATTTTATAAAAGAAATTATAAAAGAATTTATTTATATATAGGAGAAACAGATGAAAAAGGATAAAATTACAACAATTGTATTAAGTATAATATTATTTGTGGTGTCAGTTATAATTTTTCCAATTTATGACGGAATATACAATATTCCTAAAATAGTATTGTTACTTGTATGCGGATTTATTTTACTTGTTACAACAATATCAAGAGGAAAGAAACTAAAAATAGACAAACAAGATATAATAATATTTATATTTGGATTACTTGCAATAGTAAGCACAATATTTTCAAAAAATATATTAAAATCAATAATAGGTGCAAAAGACAGATTTGAAGGAATACTTACAATTTGGACATATATTTTAGTATATTATAATGCTAAATATTATTTCAAAAATTATAAGAATTTTACAAAAATTGGTTCAATCGTATATATTTTAATTTGTATATTTGCTATAGTACAATTTTATGTTGGAAATAGGATTATTTTTAAACCAATTTTTGGAAAAGGTGCAAATGGTACATTTGGAAATACAAACTTTATGGGCAGTTTTGTAAGCATTGTTCTACCATTATTTATGTTAGGATACATTTTAAGAAAAAAGAAAATATATCTAATAGGATGTGCAGTTCGGATTTACAAGTATGCTTTTATGTATTGCTAGAAGTTCATGGGTTGCTTTTGCAATATATGTTTTATTAATTATTGTATATTTATTAATGAAAAGAAAGAAGAACTATTTTAAAAGAGTTTTGACTATTGCAGTTATATTTCTTATATGCTTGACATGTGTAAACATGCTAGACAAAAACAAAACGGTTTCTAATAAGGTAAATAAAATGCAAAGTGAAATAAAAACAATTACAACAACTCAAGAAATGACAGATAAAATGGGCTCTGGAAGAATAGAAATATGGAAATTAACTGCAAGGCTTATATATAAAAAGCCAATTTTAGGAGCAGGAGTAGATGCAATAGAAGATGGATATGTATATGAGTGTACAGATGAATATTTGAAAATATTAGAAAAACATCCTATTCATATAGACAAAGCACATAATGAATATTTACAAATAGCAGCGACAATGGGAATACCTGCTTTATGTACATATTTAATTTTCCTTGGAACAATTCTTACACCAAGTATAGATTATTTTAGAAAATATAGAACAATTGCGACTTTAATGATAGTAATAATTAGTTATTTAAGTCAAGCCTTTTTCAATATTAGTACAATTGGAATTGCACCAATATTTTGGTTTATTTTAGGAATTGCATCAAGAAATTTAAAATATGCAAAAAATAAAGAAAACTAAATTCATAAATCTTTCTTAAGTTAATATAATTAACTTAAGGAAGGGGGAATTGAAACTTGTGGCAAATATTAGTATGAAAAAAAGAATAAGAAAAGCTCTACTTGTTTGTGTAGGGCTCTTTTCTTTGATTATAATAAGAATTGGATATATTCAATTTATCCAAGGAGGAGAATTAAAAAGCCTCGCTTATGTTCAACAGACGCTAGATAGAAAAATTAATCCAAATAGAGGAACAATATATGATAGAAATGGCGAGGTACTTGCAATGAGTGCAAGTGTTGAAACCGTTACAATAAATCCAAGTAATATTTCAAAAGAAGATAAAGAAAAAGTTGCATTAGCTCTTTCTAATATATTTGAATTAGACTATGATACAGTATTGAAAAAAGTAAAAAAGAGAACTTCGATAGAAACAATCATAAAAAAAGTTGATAAAGAAAAAACTAACCAGTTAAGAGAGTGGATGAGCAAGGAAAAAATTATTGCAGGAATTAATATAGACGAAGACACAAAAAGATATTATCCTTATGGAAATTTAGCATCACATATTATTGGTTTCACTGGAGCAGATAATCAAGGATTAGATGGAATAGAAGCAAAATATAATGAAACATTAAGTGGAGTGCAAGGAAAAATAGTTCGTACTTCTGACGCATCTGGAAGAATTATAGGAAGAGGAGAAGAAGAATATATTGATGCAATTGATGGAGACAGCCTAGTATTAAGCATTGATGCAAATATTCAAGCAATTGCGTCAAAGCATTTAGAAGAAGCATGTATTGATAATGTATGTACAGATGGAGGCTCTATCTTAATAATGGATCCAAATAATGGAGATATATTAGCAATGTGTACATATCCAGAATATGATTTGAATTCGCCATTTACAATAAATAAAGAAGAATTACTAAACAATTGGGAAAATTTAAGCCAAGCAGATAAAAACAAAAATTTACAACAAATGTGGAGAAACAAGGCAATAACAGATACTTATGAACCGGGTTCAACTTTTAAATTAATTACAACATCAATTGCATTAGAAGAAAATGTCGTAACTGAAACAGATAGAAAAGGACAATTTTGCTGTACAGGTTCAATAGAAATTGCAGGAACACGTATAAAATGTTGGAGATATTATAGACCACATGGTTCAGAGTCATTAAGAGAAGCATTAATGAATTCTTGCAATCCAGTATTTATAGGCCTTGGTCAAAAAATTGGCGTAAAAGCATATTATGAATATTTAAGAAAATTCGGACTTTTGAATAAAACAGGTATAGATTTGCCAGGAGAAGCGGGAAGTATATTCTTAAAAGAAGAAAAAGTAGGACCAGTTGAGCTTGCAACTTTATCTTTTGGACAGAGATTCGAAGTAACTCCGATACAATTAATTACAGCAGTGTCTGCAATTGCAAATGGTGGAAAAGGAGTAACACCAAGGCTTGTAACGGCAACAATAGATTCAGAAACAGGAGAAAAAAATGTATTAGAGCCTATTATTAAAAATGATGTTATATCAAGTGAAAACGCTGCAAAAGTTAGAGATATGATGAGGTCTGTTGTAGTAGAAGGAACGGGAAAAAATGCAGGAGTAGAAGGGTATGAAATAGGCGGAAAAACGGGAACATCAGAAGATGGAGTAAATACCAATAAATATGTTACCTCATTTATGGGAATTTCTCCTACAAAAGAAGCAAAATTAGTTATTTTAGTTGTATTATATAATCCAACAGGCGAGGGACGGTCATCAACGGTCGGAGCAATAGCTGCACCAGTTGCAGGAAAAATTTTAAATGAAGTTTTGCCATATATGGAAATCGAAAAAGTAGAAAAAGTAGAAGAGGATGAAAAAAATTAAAGTAGCCAAAAGTTTAAAATTTGGCTACTTTACTAAAATTATATTTTCTTTTTTAATGTTGAATATAAAGCTATGCCTGATAGTGCGATAATTGTTATAATGATACCTGTATAATCTTCAACACCTGTTTTTGGTGTATTATCTGTCTTAGGTTCTTCTTTTGGTTCTTCTTTAGGCTCTTCTGTTGGTTCTTCAGGTTTATTTGCTTCTGGGTCATAAGTTACAGCATCAGATTCTACATCACCAATATCAGCACTTTCATAAAGAATATTATTGTTTTCGTCTGTAACAACAATTTTGTTATTATTTATAAATATTTTATTTTCAGAATTTTCTGTGTTTTCTATTGAAAATTCAGTTAATTCTGGATTATTTGTTGCTACATATATTACATTTGTATCTTCTGAAGATGTTATAGTTCCATCCATTATTATTTTTGGGTCTTCTGTTAAACCAGTTGCTTTTGCAATTTCAACACCATTATTTGCTCCTGTTCCGTTTTTTCCTAAAGTTAAATCTTTAATTTGTATTGTACCTGCATTACTTAATATTCCACCATAAGCATTATCTACTACTGTTACATTATCTAATACAAGTGTTCCTCCGTTATATGCTTGAGCTCCATATTTTTGGCTTTTTGTTAAAGTTAGATTTTTTAGAGTTAATATTGTTCCAGCTCCGGCTGTTAATAAAGTACCGTTATTACCAACTGGTGCCCAGCCTTCTTCATTTCTTGATATAGTGAAACTATTACCTTCTATAGTTAAATTTTTTCCTGTTACTTCTACTGGTGTAGTTAATTCAATATTATCTGTTAAACTAATTACATCATTATTGTTTGCTTCACTAACAGCTGTTGCAAAATCAGCACCTGTTCCTACTTCATGAGTTGCAGCATTTGAAAAGTTAGGAATAAAAACTGTAATTGCAAATAATACTATTAGTAATGTTGTTATTTTTATTATGTTTTTCATTTTATCAATTCCTTTCTTAAAAATTTTTAAATACTTTTTTGCTAAAAAATATTTATATGGTAGTTATTGTATACAGTTATTTTTGCTTTATGTAATAGAAAATTTACCTTAATATCCAAAATTATGTAAAAATCAAGGCAAATATGGCAAAATGACATAATAATTTGTCAAAAGGAACAAAATGTAGTATAATATAATTAGGATACTTATAAACATGTCCTAAAAAAACTTTTTTTGAAGGAATAAGGAGAAATCATGAAAGCGTTAAAAATTCGGCAAATGGTTAAGGTGAAGTGTGGAAAGTACCGCACTATAAACGTGCGTTATTTACCAAAGAGAACCGTGCGGATACCTGTAGTTGCTGTAGCCCTCGTGGCTGTTGGAATTTTTACTGCGATCGCCCTCTTGGGCGTAATCATGGTACATGGACAACAGCCAGGTCAAGGACTCGGACGTTCGTCTGCAGCCTTAGTGGTGATGGAACGGGCAGTTGTAGAAACACCAGCACCTGCTCCGGAACCGATGTCCGTACAAGGATTTGCACCAGTGGCTGAGACCGAGGCCGAACCCGAGACGGAGAGCAAAACTGAGGACGAGACTGAGACCGAAGCGCCCGAAGCTGAAGTTGAACTCGAGACCGAGGTAGTAACCGAGGCCGAACCCGAGACCACCACTCCCTGGCGCGAGTACCAGGAGTGGGAACTCAACCTCCTCGCGGACGTCATGTACGCAGAGGAAGGTTTCATAGAAGAAACCTTGACGAATTTCGAAGAGACAGAGCGGGCAGAGCTTGCAAAGCGTGCCCATCTTCTCGCGGGCAGTTGCCTTCTGAATCGGCTTGCCGCACACGAAGGCGGGTACGATATGTGGACCATAGTCTTCACGGGCTATGGGTACGCACAGTCAACCCGCGACAGAATCTTGTCTGGGGAGCTAAATACCCCCGACGAGGTTCGGGAATGGGCCAAGGAACTCTTTGAGAAGGGACCGATCGGCCCCGCCGGTCTGATTTATCAGGCCGAATTTCAGCAAGGTGACGTATATGAGGTCATCGGGAATCAGTACTTCGGCATCGAGCCGAATTTGGTACCCTGACACTAGCAAGGAGAAAGCACTGCAATCTCCTTGCTTTCTCCTTTTTATTGCCAAAAAAAACGCAAAACTTTTCCGGAACAGCAGGGTTAATTTTCCTTATTGCATAAGAATAAAGCTAGTTTTTAAATGGAAAAATGAATTTTTTTCAAAGAACACTGTACAAAAAGAAAAATTAATTATATAATGTTCTTTGTAAAATTATAAATAATACTAAGATTAATAACATAAATATATAGTAATAGAGTAACAGCTAAAAAGCAAATTGCTCGAATGGAGGTCTTTATGAAATTAAAACAAATCTTGCAAGGTATTGAAGGCATAAAAACGAAAGGCGAATTGGAATTAGAAATACCTAGTATTACAAATGATTCAAGAAATGTAGAAAAAGGTTCGATGTTTATTGCTGTAAAAGGATTTGAAACAGATGGACACGAATACATAGAACAGGCTTTAAAAAAAGGTGCAAGAGTTATTATGGTACAAGAAGGTGCAGACATTAAAAAATATTTAACTGTAGAGCGGAATAACAATAATAATGGTGCCAGATACAAGAAGAGCATTAGCAATTGCTAGCTGTAATTTTTATGATAACCCATCAAGGAAATTTACTTTAGTCGGAGTAACTGGAACAAAAGGAAAAACAACAACAACATATATGATAAAAGAAATGTTAGAAAAACAGGGCAAGAAAGTTCGGATTAATTCGGAACAATTGCTGTATATATAAATGGAAAAAGATTAGAAGACTCGTATAGAACAACTCCAGAAAGCATTGAATTACAAAAAACATTTGCAAAAATGGTAGAAGAAAAAGTCGATGTAGTTATTATGGAAGTGTCTTCACAAAGCTTAAAACTAGATAGGGTATATGGCTCAGATTTTGATATAGGGGTATTTACAAACCTATCTGAAGACCATATTAGTCCAAAAGAACATCCAGATATGGAAGATTATTTCTTATCGAAACTAAAATTATTTGATATGTGCAAATATGGATTTGCAAATACAGACGACTTACATGGTTGCAAAGTTGTTAAAGCAAAAAAATGTGAAATGAAAACTTACGGTATAGATAATGGGGCAGACCTTCTTGCAAAGGACATTACTATAACGAACTCTTATGCAGATTTTAAAGTAAAACTTGGAGAAAGAAATGAAAGAGTAAAAGTTGGAATACCAGGAAGATTTAGTGTATATAATTCATTAGCAGCAATTAGTGTTGCATTAAAATTAAATGTATCGCCAGAAGCGATTAAATCAGCACTTGAAGAAATAAGAGTTCCGGGTAGATCAGAACTTGTAGATAATAAAAAAGACTTAAATATAATGATAGATTATGCACACTCACCAGAAAGTCTTGAAAATATTTTATCAGCTGTTAAAGAATATACACCAGGAAGAGTTATTTCAGTTTTTGGATGCGGTGGAGATAGAGATTCAGGAAAAAGACCTATAATGGGAGAAATCTCAGGAAGAATCGCAGATTATACTATTATTACTTCTGATAATCCAAGAACGGAAGATCCGGAAAAAATAGTTAGACAAATTGAAGAGGGAATGAAAAAAACAACTGGAAAATATGAATGTATAGTTGATAGAAGAAAGGCAATAAAGAAGGCAATATCAATTGCAAACAAAAGAGATATAATTGTACTTGCAGGAAAAGGGCATGAACCATATCAAGAAATAAACCATGAGACTTTTCCCTTTGACGAGAGAGTAATCGTAAGAGAAATAATTGAGGAAATGGGGAAATAAAGTATGGAATCAGCATTAAAAATCGTACTTATAAACTTTATTATTTCTATAATGGTAGCACTTATTATATTACCTATATTAAAAAGACTAAAGGTTGGTCAAATCGAAAGAGAATATGGACCTAGGTCACATTTAATAAAACAGGGAACTCCAACAATGGGAGGAATAATAATTGCAATAACGCTTATTATATCTATTTGCATTTTATGTAGCAATATGAAAATATTAATACCTTTAGGAATAATTATAATTGGCTTTGGAGTAGTAGGATTTATAGACGATTTTAAAAAGTTAATTTTTAGAGATACGGAAGGATTAAAACCAGCATATAAAATGCTTGGACTTCTTGCTATATCAGTTATTTTCGCTTTATTTCTAATAAAAGCAGGAAACGGAACAGAAATTTTAATACCAGGAATAAAAACAATAATAAAAATTCCAATTATTTTGTATATTCCATTTATAATATTTGTAATGCTTGCTGCAACAAATGCTGTAAACCTAACTGATGGAATAGATGGTTTGGCTAGTAGTGTTTCAATGATTATGATAGCTGGACTTTCTGTAATTGCAATGAAATATGAAGTATATGAGATAGCAATGTTAGGCTTTAGCCTATGCGGAGCTTGCTTAGGATTTTTAATATTTAATCTGCACCCTGCTAAAATTTTTATGGGGGATACAGGTTCTTTATTACTTGGAGGTGCAATTGTTGTTATGGCTCTATATCTAAAAATGCCACTTATTCTACCAATAATTGCAATAGTTCCGGTAATGGAAACAATTTCTGTAATTATGCAGGTTGCATACTTTAAAAGAACAGGAAATAGGATTTTTAAAATGACACCACTTCACCATCACTTTGAGTTATCTGGATGGAAAGAAGGCAAGATTGTATCAATATTTAGTGTAATAACTCTAGTATTTTGTGTAGTAGCAATTTTCTTAGTTTAAATTAAGGGAGGAGCACATTGTGGCTAATACTAAAAGTAATAATCGAAAGAAAAATGGGAAACCAGTAGATTTTATACTTGTTGTTGTTGTACTTGTAATGCTAGCTTTGGGTATTGTAATGGTACTTTCAGCAAGTTCACCTTCAGCACTTTCTAAAACAGGCAAAAGCTATGTATATGTTAGAACACAAGCATTTTGTGCAGTGCTGGGTTTAGTTTTAATGACAATTATTTCAAATATAGATTATAGAGTATATAAAAAATTTTACAAAATAGCATATATAGGAACTATTTTAATATTACTTGCGGTTTTAATTCCAAATGTTGGTAGTGATGCAGGTGGAGCTGTTAGATGGATTGACTTAGGATTTATCACATTTCAGCCATCAGAAATTGCAAAAATTGCTTTAGTAATTTTTTATGCAGCTCTTTTAACTAATAACAGAGATAAGTTAGGCGAATTTTTTAATGGATTCGTTAAACCAATATTATGGATTCTTCCTGTGCTTGCTATTCTTATTTTTGCACAATCACATTTAAGCGCTTCTATTTTGATTGTTTTAATTGTTTCTATAATGATGTTAATGGCGGGAACAAAATTAAGATATTTCTTAACTTTAGGTAGTGCAGCAGCTGTTCGGAGGAGGAGGTCTTCTCTTTATTTTAGCGAAATATTTTAATTTTGGTGCATTTAGATTAAAAAGATTAGCGTCGTTTATTGACCCATGGGCAGATCCACAAGGTGCTGGTTGGCAGGTAATTCAAAGTTTATATGCAATTGGTTCTGGTGGACTCTTTGGAGTAGGTCTTGGAAATAGTACACAAAAATATTTATACATATCTGAACCGCAAAACGATTTTATTTTTGCAGTTATTGCAGAAGAACTCGGATTTGTTGGATGCTTATTAATTATTGCACTATTTGCAATTTTTATTTGGAGAGGTACTTTAATTGCAATGAAGGCACCTGATATGTTTGGAAGTTTACTTGCAACTCGGTATTACATCTATAATTGGATTACAAGCTATGATAAACATTGCGGTTGTTACATCTTCAATACCAAATACTGGTATGCAACTTCCATTTTTTAGCTATGGTGGTACTTCACTTGTTATTTTGCTTAGTGCGGTTCGGCATTTTGCTTAATATTTCAAAACAAACGAAAAAAATATAATTTAAAGTTATGTATTACATTTATATAAAACTAAAATTTTTCGTTCGTTACATGGATATTTCTATATAATTAAAATTTAAGTGAGGAGCGAATGTAGAGTAAACAAGCTAGAATTTCTTAAACTTATTTTTGGAAAGAGTTCACGCTTGCCGTGGAAGGGTGCCAAAAATAAGTTTTAGAAATTATGCGCAGTTTAGCTCGCCCCGAGCGACAAACGCAAAATTTTCATTATATAGAAATATTATATGTAATAATAAGTAAGGTAAGGATGGTTATAAATGAAAGTAATAATCGCAGCTGCAGGAACAGCAGGACATATAAATCCGGGTCTTGCAATAGCAAACAAAATAAAAAAAGAAAATAGTGATGCAGAAATTATCTTCATTGGAACTTCAAGAGGTCTAGAACAAGACTTAGTTCCTAGAGCAGGATATGAGCTTAAAGCAATAGATGCTTATGGATTAAGCTCTAAAATAAGCATTGATAATTTGAAAAAAATATTAAAAACATTAAAAGGATTTTTTGAAGCAAGAAAAATCATAAAAGAATTTAAACCTGACCTTGTAATTGGAACAGGCGGATATATTTGCGGAGCAGTAATATCTAGTGCCAGCCATTATAAGATACCAACAATGTTACATGAAAGCAATGCGTTTCCGGGAAAAGCTGTAAAAATGCTCGCAAAGAAAACAGATGTAATAATGGTAAGTTTTGAAGAAGCAATAGGCAGAATTAGTAATGCAAAAAAGGTAGTTTTAACAGGAACACCTACAAGAGAAATAAATTTGAATATGAGCTTAGCAGACAAAATAAAAGAAATAGAAGGATATTCTCTAAATCCAGCAAAACCAACAATACTTGTATTTGGAGGAAGCCAAGGTGCAAAAAAAATAAATGATACAATTGTAGAACTTATCACAAAAAAATTAAATAAAAAATATCAGATACTTTTAGCAACTGGAGCAAAACAATATGATGCCGTAAAAGAAGAATTTCAAAAAAATAATATTGATATAGATAAAACAAATGGACTTAAAGTAGTTCCATATATATACAAAATGGCTGAAACAATGTACGCATCTGACATAATAGTTTGTAGAAGCGGAGCAACAACAATAACTGAACTTACGAAAATTGGAAAACCATCTATATTAATTCCATTACCTAATGTATCAAATAATCACCAGCAATATAATGCTGAGGTGCTAGAAAAAGTAAAATCTGCAAAAATTATAAAAAATGATGAGTTAAATGCAGAAAAATTAAATGATTGCATAGAAAATATGCTTAATAAAGGCAATTTAGAAGAAATGGGCAATAATGCTAAAAAAATAGCAATAGATAACATAGAAGATAGAATTTATAAAGAAATAACGACATTACTAAATAAGGAATGATAAGATTAATGGATAAAAATATATTAAAAAAGGAAATAGATAACGAAATAATAAAAAAAGTAAGTCTTTATTTACTTTCATTTTTTATACCAACAATAATAATGATTGCTATATTTGCTTATGTAAAAGTTTATCCTTTTGGAAATGACATATATTTGCCAGTAGATGCTTATGGACAATATTCTAGTTTTTTAATATATTTTAGAGGAATTTTTTTTAATGGAAACAGTATATTTTATTCTTTGGGAAAAAGTTTAGGTGGAGAAGTATATGGATTAATAGCATATTATTTGTTAAGCCCATATAATTTAATAACTTTATTTTTCAATAGTGGAAATATTACACTTGCATATAATATTATATTAATTTTAAAAACAGCAAGTACTGGTGTTGCTTTTACATATTATCTAAATAGGAGAAAAAAAGCAGACTTTAGGAATTTAATATTTTCCATGATGTATGCCTTTTCAGCTTATGTTATAACTTATGGATTTAATATAATGTGGTTAGATAGTGTCATACTTCTTCCATTAGTTATTGCCGGACTTGATGACTTAATAAAATATAAAAAATTTGCACTTTATACAATTTCATTATCATTAACGTTGATTACAAATTACTATATGGGATTTATGGTTTGTATTTTTTGCGTAATATATTTTGTATACAAAATGCTTGTAAAAAAACATAAATCAAAAAAAGAGTTCTTTAGGAGAGTAGGACTTTTTATAATTTATTCATTAATTGCAGGTTTAATTTCAGCTGTTGTACTATTACCTGTGTTTACTGGGTTACGTGAACGGACGAGCGGACTTTTCATTTAATACACTAAACTTTGATAAAAATTTTAAACTTCAGGAAATATTTAGTAAATTTTATACAAATGCGTTTGCTTTAGGAGAAATTGAAAATAATTGTATGCCTCCACTTTATGTTGGAGTTTTAGCTAATTTCTTATTTATTTTATATTTTTTAAACAGTAAAATTTCGCTAAAAGAAAAAATACTATCATGCCTTGTAATTATAATATTTGGCGCAAGTTTTTACATAAATGGAGCAAATTTATTATGGACGATGGGAAATATACCTGCTTGGTATAGGTATAGATATACTTTTATGTTTTCATTTATGTATATAATTTGGGG
>CANRAW010000034.1 GCA_947628715.1 uncultured Clostridia bacterium | reverse complement strand
ATAAATCAAATAATTTAAAAATAGTAAAATCTATTGTTTTAGGATTTGGAATATATATGGCATTTTCAAATATATCTTTATTAGTTATTTATATTGCAGGGTTACTAAATTCAGATATTATGTCTGTGTTTAACAATATAGTAGTTGATTCAACTGCTCTTAAAGGTATAATGATGATGGGAATATTTATATATTCAATATACATTTGTATAGTTTATTTTGTAAGTAACAAATTATTAGATAAAGGTGTAAATGTAGATTGATTACACATATAGACAAAGGTAGACAAAGGGACGGAGCTTTTGTCTTAGGTTTTGACTCCTCCTAATTATATAATTATGTAATAGTCTAGGGTTAATTTTCCTTAAGACAAAAGCTCCGTCCCTTTGTCTAATATTACTGAAAATAAAGATGTAGAAATTGCATTAAATGTAAAGAATAAAGTTATTGCTTATGCTAGACAAGTTATAATGATGGCGGAAAGAGGTATTAATATTCCATTTTATGATATAATTGAAATGAAAAATATATTGTTAGCAAATAAAAATTCACAAAATAATTAAAGGAGCAATTTAATATGTTTGAGCCAATAGAAGTATATATATCAGACAAATATACTTACCAAGATTATTTAAAATTAAATTTTAAAGTTGATAGTCCCAATAATGTATGGAAAAAAGCAATTGATATTTTTAAGGATAGAATAGAAACTAGATATTTTTTTGCAATTGATAAATTAATGGAAAAGAAAGATAGATATGAAATGCGTAAATATGGTTTTGCAATAGTAACATTACAATGTTCATTGATTGATACTTTATCTAAATTTAGGTATGGATCAGATAAACAAAAAAATGAAGAAAGATTTGAAAATTTTTTAATGGAAAACTTTATATTTGGTGATAATGCAAAACTTTTTGCAAAAAAAATATATAAAGATATTAGATGTGGAATAGTACATTCGGGTGCAACTGATAATAAAAGCGGTTTATCATCTGAAAGAATAGAGTTAGTATCTATTTTGCCGAACGGAGCCATTTGTTTAGATTTAATTATCTTACAAGAAAAATTAAAGCAATATTTTAATGTATACATAGAAAAACTAAAAGATAAAGAAGAAGTTAAATTAAGGCAAAATTTTGTATATACAATGAATATTGTTTGTAAAGTATAACATTTTAATAAATTATAATTTGAAAAACTATTCTCAAAACGAGAGTAGTTTTTTTCTTTAAATAAATAATAAATTCCTAAAAAATATCCCAGTTCTAACACAAGCCCATAGCGAATACAATTAAACAAAAGAAAACTTTATGGGGGTTAGTTTCATGGGAAGTATAGTTTCAAATAGCTTACCAAAAGATACATTTAATCTTATAGGTAAGAAAACGATAGAAGAACGTGCATGTTTACTAGCGCAATATATAATAGATTCAAAGGATACTGTACGAGGCGCCGCGAAAAAATTTCGGAATTTCAAAGTCAACAGTACATAAAGATGTAAGCGAAAGATTACAGAAAATTAATCCTGTACTTGCAATAGAAGTAAGAAAAATACTAGATGAAAATAAAGCTGAAAGACACATAAGAGGTGGCATGGCAACAAAGCTTAAATACACTAGGGGAGATACAGCTAGCTAAGAAAATAGAGCATATTTGGGATTTTTTCTAAATATGCTCTATTTTGGCTAAAAATTAAATTTGCGTAAGGAATTCTTAATATTTTCTTAAAAACCCTTTATCTTTTGAGAAAATTATATTATAATAGTAATGTCTTAAATTATACCAAAAATATGATAGCTCTTAAGGGGGAAATTATATGAAAAAAAAGAAAAAAATAAAGGATGAAGACAAGAGCATAGATAGTGAAAATACAACTATATATAAGCCAATAAAGGCGAAAAAAGGCAAAAATAGAAAGAAAAAGAAACATCCAAGACTAAAGATGTTCTTTAAAGTAATGTTTGTAACATTTTTATTAGTAGCTATGATTGGTGGACGGAATACTTGCTGCAATATTATATAGATGTATCTGGGGCGATTGGGCAATATCAGAAGAAGACTTAAACATAAAATATCTAAATTCAACAGTATACAATATAAATGGGGACGTTATAGGAACACTAAGCGGAGACGAAAATAGACAAATAATTAGTAAAGAAGAAATGTCTCCATATCTTTTCGATGCTTTTATTTCAATCGAAGACGAAAGATTTGAAACACATAGTGGAGTTGACTGGAAAAGAACATTAGGAGCAATATTTACATTTATGGTACATAATGGAGAATCTTCTTTTGGTGGAAGTACAATAACTCAACAGCTTGTAAAAAATCTTACAGGAGAAGACGAAGACTCAAAATTAGAAGGAGCACTCAGAAAAATAAAAGAAATAGTAAGGGCATATCAAGTAGAAACCATCTTATCAAAAGACGAGGTACTTGAACTTTACTTAAATCTTATTCCACTTGGAAAAGTTTATGGAGTTCAAATGGCGTCAAGATATTATTTCAACAAAGACGCTAAAGACTTATCACTTGTAGAATCTGCATATATTGCAGGAATAACAAATGCACCAAGTACATATAATCCTTTTGGAGAAATAGATAGAACAGAAAGAATAAAAGGAAGAGTAACAAGAGTTTTAAAGAAAATGTATGAACTTGGAAGAATAGAATCAGAAGAAACTTACAATTCAGCTATTGCAGAAGTTGAAAACGGAATAGCATTTAGTAAGGGTGAAGTAACACAAGAAAATGCTTTACCATATCATACAGAAGCAGCCATTAAAGAAATAATAAAAGATTTAATGGCAAAAAATAACTGGACAGAAAAAGAAGCACAAATACACTTGTATGGTGACGGATATCAAATATATACAACTTACGATCCAAAAATACAAGAAGCAGTTGATGCACAATACATACAAAATAGCAGTAAATGGACGAGTAAATATAAAACAGTAAATAGAAAAGACTCAGAAGGAAATAAAGTTCCTGTACAAGTAAGACTAGAATCAGCAATAGTAATAATAAATCACAAAAACGGGCAAGTCCTTGCAGGAACAAGTGGATTTGGAGAAAAAACACAAGCTTGGGGAACAAATAGAATGACAAGTGTTATACATAGCCCAGGTTCTTCAATAAAACCACTTGCAGTTGTAGGACCAAGCCTAGAAGAAGGCCTAATCACAGCAGGAAGCGTTGTTGACGATACACCAATAAAAATTGGGGACTACACACCACATAATGATAAAGGTGGACCTTATGGATTAATGAATATTAGATACATTTTAAGAGTATCTAGAAATGTTCCAGAAGTAAAAATGATGAAAAACTTAACAGTTCCAAAATCACTAGAATACCTTGCTAAATTTGGACTAGACACATCAAAAGAACAAAATGATGGTCTATCTCTTGCACTTGGTGGAATGGCTTATGGACCAACAGTATTACAAATGGCAGGAGCTTATGCTACAATTGCAAACGATGGAACATATATAGAACCAACATTTTATACAAAAATTACAGATGCAAATGGAAATATAGTAATGGAATCTGAGCAAAAAACAACAAGAGTATTATCAGAACAAAATGCGTTTATATTACAAACTTTACTAAAAGAACCAACAGGAACAGGATTTACAGGAACAAGCAATGCAACAGCTACAGGAGCTAGAGTAAAAAATCAAGCAACTGCTGGAAAAACAGGAACAACAAATGATAACAAAGCAGTATGGTTCTGCGGATTTACTCCATATTATGCAGGAGCAGTCTGGATGGGATATGATGTTGAAACAGAAGGAAAAGCACCAGGAAGCGGTACAGCTGCAAGATTATGGGGAGCAGTAATGACTAAGATACATGAAGGACTTGAATCAGCTGACTTTGATGAACCAAATGGTATAGAAACAGCAGTAATTTGTAAAGAATCTGGATTACTTGCAACAGACCTTTGCAGAGAGGGTCATGGAACAGGAAACATGGCATATACAGAATATTTCGCAGTAGGCACTAAACCAACGGAGAGCTGTTCTACACATGTTAAAGCAACTGTATGTAATGTTTCTGGTAAACTGGCAGGAGAAAATTGTAAAGATACATCAGAAAAAATATTTATAACAAGAGAAAATAGAGAAAGCGATAAATCTTGGGAAAAGGCAGCAGATGCCCAATATATGGTCCCAACAGAAACCTGTGATAATTGTCAGGCAGTAATAGAAGAACCAACTGAGCCAGAGGTTGATGAGGGTCAAAATACAGTTAAACCAAATAATGATAATACAATTACACAAGACAAAAATACGGCAAAACCAAGTAATAATACAAACACAAATACAAATAATAATAACACTAATACTAACACAAATCAGAATAAAGACACGGGCAATAAAAATACAAACACAAATACTAACATAAACACAAATAAAAATACAAATACAAACACAGACAAGAAAAATGAAGATAAAACTGCTGCAAATTAATAATTAGAATGGAGGAAAATTAAATATTGGAACTTAAATTATATAATACACTTTCAAGAAAAAAAGAGGTTTTTACTCCTATAAATGATATTGTAAGAATATACTCATGTGGTCCAACAGTCTATAGTTATGCACATATTGGAAACTTTAGAGCTTATGTATTTATGGATACATTAAGAAGAGTTTTAAAATATAATGGTTACAAAGTAAAACACGTTATGAATATAACAGACGTTGGACACCTTGAGTCAGATGCAGACGAAGGGGAAGACAAAATTGCAAAAGCGGCTAAAAAGGAAAACAAAGATCCTTACGAAATTGCAAAATATTATACCGAAATATTTTTAAGAGACCTAGATAGATTAAATATAGACAAACCAGAAATTATATGCAAAGCAACAGAGCATATAAATGAAATGATTGAATATGTATCTGAGATTATAAAAAATGGATATGGATATGAAACAACAAAAGGAATATATTTTGACATTTCAAAACTTGACAAATATCCTGTATTATCAGATAGAAAAGTTGATGAACAAATTGCAGGCGCAAGAGTAGAAGTAGATAATGAAAAAAGAAATCCAGAAGATTTTGCACTTTGGATAAAAGCACCAGAAAAACATATTATGAAATGGGAAAGTCCATGGGGATTATGCTATCCAGGTTGGCATATAGAATGTTCAGCCATGAGTAGAAAATATTTAGGAGAAGAATTTGATATACATACTGGAGGAATAGACCATATTCCAACACATCATGAAAACGAAATTGCACAAAGCAAGGGAAGATGCGGAAAAATACCTGCAAGATTTTGGATGCACTGTAACTTCCTACAAATAAATGGTGGGAAAATGTCTAAAAGCCTCGGAAATATATATACGTTAGATACATTAAAAGAAAAAAATATTGAACCACTTAGCTATAAGCTATTATGCTTTTCATCTCATTATAGAAACAAATTAAATTTTACATTTGAAGGAGCAGTATCAAGCAACACATCATTGATAAGACTTAGAGAAGGATATAGAGCACATTTACTTGGAAACGAAAAAGTAGAAAAAGAAATAATAAATGAGCTTGAAGAAAAATTTCATAATGCTATAAACGACGACTTAAATATGCCAGAAGCTATGGGCATTGTTTGGGAAGCTGTTAGATACCCTAAAAAATCAAAGGATATGGCTAATTTATTATTAAAATTTGATGAAGTCTTAGGATTAAGAATAGACGAAGAAGTAGAGAATAATGTAGAAATACCAGAAGAAATTTCTAATTTATTAGAAGAAAGAAAATTGGCAAGAGAAAATAAAGACTGGGAATTATCGGATAAAATAAGGGATATATTAAAAGAAAAAGGGTATATTATTAAAGACACAAAAGATGGCTCAAAAGTAGAAAAAATATAAAAAAGGAATGAGAAAATATAATATGGAAAGAAAAAGTAATTTCTTTAAAGATGTATGGACAAGTATTAAAGATTTCGAAAAATATGAGGAATTTGCCGCAGATAAACTAACGAGAGCAATTACTTATATATTGATAATAACTATTATATTTACAGCAATTATTTCTTTAGCATATACATATAAATTTTTCAAAATAACACAAGATATTAAAGATTATATAGGAGAAAATGTAGAAGAAATAAGCTATAAAGATGGAAACTTAAATGTATCAGCAGAAGAAGGAAAAATTGTAATAGAAAATGAAGAAAGCATAATTCCAATAATAATAGTTGATACTTCAGAAGAAGCAAATAAAGAAGAATATATGGAAAAAATTAAAATGTATGAAACTGGGATGCTATTATTAAAAGATAAGGCAATAGTTTCAAACAAATTACTAAGCGAAAATGAAGAAATATATTATTCAAATATTTTAGATACAGAATTAGAAAATAAAGCTGAACTATTAGAGCTTTTAGAGCCTAGTAAATTAACCAATTATTATACAATGTTTTATGCAACAATGTTTATATATATGTTCTTTGTATATTTCGCTTCAAACATTGTAGATGCTGTAGTTCTTGGAGTTTTAGGATACCTATTTGCAAGAATAATGAGATTAAGACTAAGATACAGGGCAACATTTAATATAGGTATACACAGCTTAACACTTCCAATTATCTTAAATTTAGTATACATCATAGTAAATACAATTACTGGCTTTAACATAGAATATTTTCAATGGATGTACACAAGCATATCGTATATATATGTAGTTGTCGCAATATTAATGATAAAAACTGAAATAATAAATCAAAAGATACAACTAATGAAATTGGAAAAAATACAAGAAAAAGCAACAAACGAGGAAAAAGAAAAAGAGGAAGAAAAAGACGAAAGTAAGGAAAAAGAAAAACAAAAGAAAAAAGAAGAAAAAGAAGATAAAAAGGAAGAGAAGGAACCTAAAGGAGAACAGCCAGAAGGGTCTAATGCTTAAAAAAAGAAAGGAACAAAAACTGTGAAAAAAGGAAATAATAAAAACAAAAAAAATAAAAATAACACGTATTTAATAATACTATTATCTATGCTAATTATTGTATTAGCACTTACACTATCAATATTTTTCATATCAAAGAAAAATGACGAAGAAGAACAAATTGCATATACACAACTGTTAAAAGACATAGAAGAAGAAAAAGTTGAAAAAATAGAAATGACAGTTGGTAGCCCAGCAGTAAAAGTAACATATAAAGAAAGAGAAAATGAAGAAGAAACAGAAAAAATCATGATACCAAGCATACAAGCATTTGTTGAATATATACATGAGCATAGTGATAAAGTAGAATTAGAAGAAAAATCAAGTGGATTTCTTGCAGCAATAAGCAATAATATATTATCAATTATCTCAACAGCATTAATGATAATAATTGTAGTAATGATATTCAAAATGCAAGGATTAGGAGATAAAGGAAAAGTATATGACGGAGTTGAAAATAAGTGTGATGTGACATTTGAAGACGTTGCTGGACTTAAAGAAGAAAAACAAGAAATGATAGAAATTGTAGACTTCTTAAAAGAACCAGAAAGATTCCAAAAAATGGGAGCTAAGATACCAAAGGGTATCCTATTATGTGGAAAACCAGGAACAGGTAAAACACTTATGGCAAGAGCAATAGCTGGAGAAGCTAAGGTTCCTTTTATATCAATGAGTGGGTCTGAATTTATTGAAATGTTTGCAGGCCTTGGTGCATCACGTGTTAGAAAACTATTTGAAAGAGCAAAAAAACTTGCCCCTTGTATCATATTTATAGACGAAATTGACGCAATCGGCTCAAGAAGAACAAGCTCAAGTGGTGCAGAATCTGAAAACAACCAAACTTTAAATCAATTATTAGTAGAAATGGATGGATTCGAGACAAACGATACTATAATAGTTCTTGCTGCAACAAATAGACCAGAAATGCTAGACAAAGCACTCCTAAGACCACGGTAGATTTGATAGGCAAATAACAATTGCACCTCCAGACTTATTAGGAAGAGAAGACATATTAAAAATTTATTGTAAAGAAAAGAAATTATCAGAAGATATAGACTTAAAAAATGTAGCAGAAGACACAGCAGGATTTACAGGTGCTGAATTATCAAACGTTCTAAACGAAGCAGCAATAATTGCGACAGTTAATAAACATGAAGAAATACAAAAACAAGATTTAGAAGATGCAGTAAAGAAAGTTACAGTTGGTCTTCAAAAAACAAGTAGAGTAATTTCTGATAAAGACAAAAAATTAACAGCATACCATGAAGCAGGACATGCAATAGTTAGCCGATTCCTAGAAACAAGTCTTGATGTAAAAGAAATATCAATTATACCAAGAGGAGTTGCTGGTGGATATACAATGTATAAAACAAATGAAGACAAGTTCTATATTTCAAAAACAGAAATGGAAGAAAAGCTAATAGCCTTACTTGGAGGAAGAGTTGCAGAAAAATTAGCCTTAGACGATATTTCAACAGGAGCAAGTAACGACTTAGAAGTTGCAACAAAACTTGCAAGAGACATGATAGTTGTATATGGAATGAGTGATAATATAGGACCAATATCATTAGTAGTTGATGACCCAAGAGAACTAGAACTTTACGGAACAAATATAGAAGATGAAGTTGGCAAAGAAATACGAAGATTATTAGATACAGCATACTCAAAAGCAATGCAAATCTTAAATGCAAATAGAGACAAATTAGAAGCAGTTGCAGAAACTTTACTAAAGAAAGAAACAATAACACAAGAAGAATTTGAAAAATTTTTTAATTAACAGGAGGGGTATATGCCAGAATTTGTCCACTTACATGTCCATAGCGAATTCAGCTTGCTTGATGGTGCAAATAGAATCAAAGATTTGCCAGTTCGAGCAAAAGAATTAGGGATGAAATCAATTGCAATAACAGACCATGGCGTTATGTATGGAGTCATAGACTTTTATAAAGCATGTAAAAAAGAAGGCATAAAACCAATTATAGGGTGCGAAGTATATGTAGCACAAGGAAGTAGATTTGATAAAGAAAATAAAGAATATAACCATCTAATACTACTTGCAAAAGACAATGCAGGTTATAAGAACTTGAGCAAGTTAGTTTCAATAGGATTTACAGAAGGATATTACTATAAGCCACGTATAGATTTAGAAGTGCTAGAAAAATATCATGAAGGGCTAATTGCACTTAGTGCGTGCCTAGCACGGAAGTGTAAATCAAGCAATACTCGAAAACAACATGGAAAAAGCAGAAAATATTGCAAAATGGTTTCAAAACGTATTTAAAGATGACTATTATCTAGAACTACAAAATAATGGAATAAAAGAGCAAACATTAGTAAATCAAAAATTGGTAGAAATAGGAAGAAAGTTAAATATCCCATTAGTCGCTACAAATGATGCACACTATTTAAAAAAAGAAGATGCGTATAATCATGAGGTACTTTTATGTATCCAGACAGGTAAGAAAATGTCAGACGAAGACAGGATGCGTTTTGACACAGACGAATTATATATAAAAAGTCCAGAAGAAATGGCAGATTATTTTTCAAACCTCCCAGAAGCAATAGAAAATACAGTTAAAATTGCGGAAAAATGTAATGTTGAATTTGAATTTGGGCATACTATACTTCCAAAC
Source organism: uncultured Clostridia bacterium (assembly GCA_947628715.1). Lineage (GTDB taxonomy): Bacteria > Bacillota > Clostridia > TANB77 > CAG-508 > JAAWPK01. Next base: position 6,764 of record CANRAW010000034.1, on the reverse strand, counting down.
TATGATGTACCAAAAGAATTTAAAACACACTATGATTTCCTCAGAAAATTATGTGAAGATGGAATAAAAAACAGATATGGCGAAAATCCTTCAAAAGAAATTTTAGATAGGATGGAATTTGAAATATCTGTTATAGAAAAAATGGGATATGTAGATTATTTCTTAATAGTATGGGATTTTATACACTATGCAAAATCACATGATATTCCTGTTGGACCACGGACGTGGTTCAGGAGCTGGCTCAATTGTAGCTTATGCAATAGAAATAACCGACATAGATCCAATAAAATATAATTTGCTATTCGAAAGATTTTTAAATCCAGAAAGAATAAGCATGCCAGATTTTGATGTAGACTTTAGCGATGCAAAAAGACAATTAGTTATAGACTATGTAAGTGAAAAATACGGGCATGATCACGTTTCACAGATAATTACATTTGGAACGATGTCTGCTAGGATGGTAATACGTGATGTTGGAAGAGTTTTAGACTATCCTTATGCAGAAACAGATAAACTTGCTAAAATGGTTCCTAATGAATTACATATAACAATAAAAAAGGCAATGGAGCAAAATAGAGAGCTTCGAGAACTTTATGAAGACGACGAAAAAGTAAGAAATATATTGAATATATCTATGGGGCTAGAAGGTATGCCAAGACAGGCTTCAACACACGCTTGCGGAATAGTTATAACAAAAGAACCAGTTGATACTTATGTACCACTATATGTAAGAGACCGGAAATATATCTACACAATTTATTATGACAACACTAGAAGAATTAGGCCTATTAAAAATGGACTTCTTAGGACTTAGAACCTTAACAGTTATTGCAGATGCAAAAGAAATGATAAAAAAGTCAAAAGGAATAGACCTAGAATTTGATAAAGACATGAACGACCCAAAAGTATACAAACTTTGGGCAGAAGGTAAAACAGTTGGAATATTCCAATTTGAAAGTGCTGGAATGACGAAATTCATGAAGGAATTAAAACCAGACAGCCTAGAAGATATAATAGCCGGTGTATCATTATATAGACCAGGACCTATGGATCAAATCCCAAGATATATCCAAAACAAGCTAAATCCAGAACATGCAGTATATACACACCCTGCACTAGAACCAATACTTAATGTAACGTATGGGTGTATGGTATATCAAGAGCAAGTTATGCAAATTGTTAGAGATTTAGCAGGATATTCTCTACGGTAGAGCAGACTTAGTTAGACGTGCCATGGGAAAAAAGAAACTAGACGTTATGGCAAAAGAAAGAGAAATTTTTATCCATGGAGAAACAGACGAAAATGGAAATATAATAGTTCCTGGATGTGTCAGAAATGGAATAAGCGAAAAAGATGCAAATACTATTTTCGACGAAATGGCAGAATTTGCAAAATATGCCTTTAACAAATCACACGCAGCTGCGTATGCTGTAGTATCATATAGAACTGCATATATAAAAGCATATTATCCAGAAGCATTACTTGCAGCAACTTTAAATAGCTACTTAGGTGTTTTAGATAAAATCCCAATGTATATTGACGAATGTAGAAATTTACAAATAGAAATTTTAAAACCTGATATAAATAAAAGTATGTCTACTTTTACAATTGAAGATGGAAAAATAAGATTTGGATTAGGTAGTATAAAAAATGTTGGATTTGCTGTAATAGACAGTATTGTAGAAGAAAGAATAAATAACGGTCCATACAAAAGCTTTACAGATTTTTGCGAAAGAACTCGGAGACAAAGGCGTTAATAAAAAATGTATAGAAAGTCTTATCAAAGCAGGCGTTTTTGATGAATTTGAACATACAAGAAAGACACTTTTAGAATCTTTTGAGGAAATCATAGATACTATACAAGATGGGGCAAAAAAATCGTATGCGGGTCAAGTTAGTATGTTTGACTTAAATGAAAATAAAGAAGAAAACCAAAAACACAAATATATATTTAAAATATGCCAAGAATATTCAGAAAAAGAACTTTTAGCAATGGAAAAAGAAATGCTTGGAATATACATATCTGGGCATCCATTAGAAAAATTAAGACAAGAAATAGTTAGGCAGACAAATATTGATACAGTAAAAATGAAAGAAGTACAAGAAGCAATTGAAAATGGTACTAATCCAGAATTTTCAGACGGACAAATCGTAAAATATGCAGGAATAGTAAATAGTGTAAAGAAAAAATATACAAAGAAAAATACACTAATGGCATTTGTTACAGTTGAAGATTTATTTGGACAAGCAGAAATTATAGTCTTTGAAAATACATATATGTCAGCACAAAATTTTTTAATGGAAGGACAAATTGTTTTAATAACAGGAAGACTAAGCATAAGAGAAGATGAAGAACCTAAAATTGTCGCGATGGATATAAAAGAATTAGGAGAAAAGAAAGAAAAAAAGCTAGTGCTTGATATAAGAGAGGCAAATGAAGAAACAAGAGAAAAATTAAGAGGAGCAATAAGATTTTTCATGGGAGATAGAAACAATATAAAAGTAGAGATAATAGACAATGACGGAACTAAACCATCCGGAGCAATATTTATGATAAAAGATACAGCAAAACAATTTGCAGATATATTGGGTGAAGATAAAGTCCTCCTAGAAGGAATCTAGGAGGACTTAAGTGTAAGGTAGCAAAATCAAACTATTAGCAACCACAACCATTACCAAAACCGTTACCACAGCAACAAATTATTAATATGAATAATATAATTATCCAACAACAATCGCCACCAAATCCGTTTGAACCACCACAGCATCTATTCTCTGGCATAATTTTTCCCTCCTTTATAAATAAATTCTACTTCTGGAAGTTTTAACTTAAGTATTAGTTATTACAACAGCATCTGTTACCACAACCACAACAGAAGAGTAATAAGAATAAAATAATGAACCATAAGATTTCACTATTACCATTATTGCATCCGCAACCGCAATTGTTCATTTTAAAAACCTCCCTATTAAAACTTTTGAATTTTGTTCATTTGTTATGATATATACTATGAAAAATAAAAAAATTGGTTACTAAATATTTTGCAAACTTGAAACCAAAGTTGTAAGAAAGGAAAGAAAAAATGGAAATTCCAGTAGAAAAAAATAAAGAATACATAGTTCAAATAATTGATAATGGCTATGAGGGAGAAGGAATAGCAAAGATAGATGGATATACCATATTTGTAAAAGATGGAATAAAAGGAGAAAAGCTAAAAATATTAATTCTAAAAGTTACAACTTCACATGCCTTTGCCAAGATTTTACAAGTCATAGAAAAATCAAATAAAAGGCAAGAATCAGATTGTTTAAGTTATAAAAGATGTGGTGGGTGCAATTTAAGACATATTGATTATAATACAACATTAGAAATAAAGAAAAACAATGTCCAAAATTTAGTTAATAAATCACTAAAAACAAAAATACAAGTAGAAGAAACAATTCGGAATGGAAAATCCATATAATTATAGAAATAAAGCACAATATCCAGTTGGAAAAAATAAAGAAGGAAAAGCTATATTTGGCGTTTTTGCAAATAGAACGCATGAAATTATTGAATTTGAAGATTGTAAAATACAGACAGAAATTTCAAAAAAAATTGCAAAATTTATAATAAAATTTATAAATGAAAATAATATCAGTGCTTATGATGAAAAAACAAAAACAGGAATTTTTAGGCATTTAGTAATAAAGTATGGTATGAAAACAGATGAAGTAATGTGCATTTTTGTAATTAATGCCGATAAATTTGAAAAAGAAAAAGAATTAACAGAAGAACTAATACATAATTTTCCAAATATAAAAACAGTTGTAAAAAATATAAATAAAAAAGACACAAATGTAATACTTGGAGAAAAAAATGTAGTTTTGTATGGAAGCGGATATATAAAAGATAAACTTCGGTAGCTTTTTATTTAACATTTCAGCTATGTCATTTTACCAGATAAATCCAGTGCAAACAGAAAAATTATACAATTTAGCAATTGAGGGAGCATCACTAAGCAAACAAGATGTAATATTTGATCTATATTGTGGAATTGGAACTATTGGAATATTTGCATCAAAATATGTAAAAAAAGTTTATGGAATAGAAATTGTAAAAGAAGCAATAGTTGATGCAAAAGAAAATGCAAGAATAAATAATATAGAAAATACAGAATTTTTAGTAGGAGATGTAGAAAAAGTTTTAAATGAACTAATTTACGAAAGAAAAATAACTCCAGATGTAGTATTTGTAGACCCACCAAGAAAAGGCCTTGATACAAATACAATAAATAATTTAGTAAAAATTAAACCCAAAAAAATCGTATATATAAGCTGTAACCCTGCAACATTAGTAAGAGACCTAAAAGCCTTAGAAGACCAATATGAAATAAAAAAATTAACTCCAGTCGATTTATTCCCATGGACAAATCATGTAGAGTGCGTATGTGTTCTTGAGTTAAAGTAAACTACTGAAAAATAGACCAAAATTTACACAATAGAAAAAAATATATATAAAATTTTCAAAAATTAAATGAAAAATTGTGTTTGACAAATCTATCGAAAGTGTGTATAATAAAAATAAGAAATGAGAAACCACGAAAGTGGTTGCCAAAAAGTGAAATTAAATAGTCATTCTATAGGCAAAGCAGAATGGCTATTTTTATTGCCTATGTAGTAAGAAACAAATGATGATTAACAAGGCAAGGTTTATAATGGATGTTCCTACCATTCCGTAGAATAATAGGTAAGTTATTAACAATAAAGCATTTTCCACGTTAACCACCCCCATATATCAGTCTCACAAGCTTAAAAGCTGTGGAATAGTTTGTAACATCAAAGAGTAAAAGGGGCAACACACTCCGCTTATTACGGCTAGCCCCTATTTTCTACTTGTAGTAAAAAGCTTTGAGTTTCTTCGGAGGCTTTCACCGCTTATTCTCATTTCATTTAACAATATACTACAAGTTTAACTAAAATACAAGCGAACAAAACAAATTTTTTTAATTTTATCATCGAATTAAAATAAAAAACATCCATACAAAAAACAAATGTTTGACAAATACAAAAATTTAGTATATAATACAGAAAAATTAAGAAAAAGGAGGAAAACCTTTGAAGGAAAATAAAAATTTAATAATAAGAAGCAGTTCTGCTGAATTTTTGATATTTGAAATGCAAAAAAATGAAAAAGAAATAGAAGTAAGATTTGAAGAAGGGGATTTATGGCTAACTCAAAAAGCATTAGGAGAATTGTTTGATACTACAAGGAATAATATAACTATGCATATAAAAGATATTTACAATAGTAATGAACTTGATGAAATTTCAACTAGTAAGGATTTCTTACTAGTTCAAAAAGAAGGAAATAGAGAAGTAAAGAGAAATGTCAAATATTACAATTTAGATGCAGTTATATCTGTTGGTTACAGAGTAAATTCAGATAGAGCAATTCAATTCAGAAGATGGGCAACAAATGTATTAAAACAATTTGCAAAAAAAGGATATATTATAGATAAAAAAAGAATGGAAAATGGAACATTTTTCGACGAAGATTATTTTGAAGAACTACTTGCAGAAATTAGAGAAATACGATTAAGCGAAAGAAGATTTTACCAAAAAATAACAGATATATATGCAACATCAATTGATTATGATAGCAAATCGCCAATAACAATTAACTTCTTTAAAAAAGTGCAAAATAAGATGCACTATGCAGTATCACATCAAACAGCTGCAGAAATTATTTATAATAGAGCCGATAGTGAAAAAGAAAACATGGGATTAACTTCATGGAAACATTCTCCAGATGGAAAAATCTTAGAAACAGATGTAGTTATTGCTAAAAATTATTTAAACAAAGAAGAATTAGAAGACTTAGAAAGAATAGTAAATGCTTTTTTGGATTTAGCAGAAGGTAGAGCAAAAAGAAATATTCCAATGACTATGGAAGATTGGGCAAATAGAATAGATAAATATTTATTAGCAGACGATAGAGATATATTAAAAGATGCAGGTAAAATATCACATGAAATAGCTGAGGAAAAGGCAATAACTGAGTTTGAAAAATATAGAGTAAAACAAGATAAATTTTATCAATCTGATTTTGATAAATTATTATTAGAAGCAGAAAATAAAAATTAGATGTCTTTTATCAGCAGACAACTATAAGCTAGATGTTTTTTGCAAGCACACATCACATGTAGAGTGCGTATCTGTTCTTGAGTTAAAGTAAACCACTGAAAAATAAACAAAAATTTACACAATAGAAAAAATATATATAAAATCATCAAAAATTAAATGAAAAATTGTGTTACATTCTATAAAAACAAATGTTTGACAAATGATAAAAATTGTTATATAATATCGAAAAATAATTAAGGAAGTGGTATTATGCAAGAGAACAAGTTAGCAATATTTGAGGAAAAAGAAATAAGAAGAGAATGGTACAAAGATGATTGGTATTTTTCTGTTATAGATGTTGTAGAGGTGCTGATTGACAACAATAAAAGACCAAGAAAATATTGGAGTGATTTAAAGCAAAAGCTTATTTTAGAAGGGTTCATTGAAGTGTCCGAAAAAATCGGACAGTTGAAAATGATGGCAAAAGATGGAAAAATGAGATTAACAGATGTAGCTGACACCAAAACATTATTAAGAATTATACAAACAATACCATCTCCAAAAGCGGAGCCTTTTAAAAGATGGTTAGCACAAGTAGGTAGTGAAAGATTAGATGAAATTGTAAATCCAGAACTTGCAATTAATAGAGCAAAAGAAA
>CANRAW010000033.1 GCA_947628715.1 uncultured Clostridia bacterium | reverse complement strand
TTTTTTTGTTAATTATTGCTATTGCAAAAAAAATAAAAGTATTGTATAATAAAACAATATACATAATATATTACAGAACTGTTAAATTTCTATTACATTTCTGTAAATACTATTGACTTATTAAATAAATCTAATAAAATATATATTGAAATAAAGAGGCGATTTGGCTTTGAGGATTATTAGCGGGAAAGCAAGAGGAACAAAACTAGAAACACTTGAAGGCTTAGACACAAGACCAACATTAGATAGAGTTAAAGAAGCATTATTTAGTATAATACAAGGATATATGTATGAAGCAGATGTACTAGATTTATTTTCTGGAAGCGGAGCATTAGCAATAGAAAGTATAAGTAGAGGTGCTAAAAAAGCCATAGCTTGTGATAAATCCAAAAAGGCAATAGAAATTATAAAGCAAAATGTAAAGAAAACACATTTTGAAAATGACATAAAAGTAATAAATGCTGAATATAAAAAAGCATTAGAGGGGATTAATGAAAAGTTTGATATAATCTTTCTAGATCCACCATATAAAACAAATTATGGCGTTGAGGCTACAAAAATTATTATGGAAAAAGACTTATTAAAAGAAGAAGGAATAATAGTTTTTGAGACTGATTTAGAAGAAAAAGAATTTATGAAAGATTTAGAGAAATATGCAAGCGTAAAAGACTTAAGAAAATACGGGAGAGTGAGGCTTGTATTCTTAAGTCGAAAGGAGTAATACATATATTATGGAGATATTCACATTATTAGAAACTTTAGAGGAAATAATTGAAAATAGTAAAAATATGCCTTTTACAAGCAAAGGTATTGTTGATAAAGAGGAAATTTTAGACTTGATAAAAGAAATAAGAATAAAACTTCCAGAAGAGCTAAAACAAGCAAAATGGGTAAAAGAAGAAAGAACAAGAATATTAATAGAAGCACAAAAAGAAGCAGATGATATAGTAAAAGAGGCAGAAAATAGAATAATTGCTATGATAGACGAACATGAAATAACAAGAAAAGCGTATGCACAAAAAGCAGAAATTATAGAAACAGCAAACGAAATGGCAAGAGAAATATCAAATGGAACAAAAGAACACGCAGACGCATTACTTGGAAAAATAGAAAATGTACTTGAAGAAACTCTAAAAACAATACAAAACAACAGAAAAGAGTTATCATAAAGATATAATTATAAAGAATAAAATATTTAAGTGGAGCAAACTTATAAGGTAAAGTTTAAACTCCACTTATTTTTTGCTTAAAACAATACAATTTACCTTGAATTTTAACTAAAATTGATGTATAATATTTGTATGTTTTATACTTTATGGAATAGAAGCCATAAAAAACAAGTATAATTATTGAAATTTAGCAAGAAAAATTAAGCAGAGGAGAGTTAACTAAAAAACTTAAAAAATAAAGGGAAGGAAGAGTAAAATTGAAAGAAAAAATAGAAAAAATTGCTAAAGAAGCTAAGGAAAGTCTCGAGAATATAATAAATACTCAAGAATTAAACGAGATAAAAATAAAATATCTTGGAAAGAAAAGTGAATTATCAAATCTTCTAAAAGAAATGGCAAATCTTTCTAAAGAAGAAAGACCAATAATTGGAAGTTTAGCAAATAAAGTAAGAAAAGATATAGAAGAAAAAGTTGCAGAAGTAGAAAAAAGATTACAAGAAAAAGAACTTGCAGAAAAGTTAGAAAAAGAGAGAATAGACATAACACTTCCAAGCACGAAAATAAAAAGAGGCTCAAAGCACCCAGTAAATCGTGTTATAGAAGAAATAGAAGACTTATTTGTATCAATGGGATATACAGTTGAAAGTGGACCAGAACTAGAAACTGATAAATTTTGCTTTGAATTATTAAATTTGCCACAAGGACATCCAGCAAGAGATATGCAAGACAGTTTCTATATTACGGATGAATATTTACTTAGAACACAAACATCAGCGGTTCAGGCAAGAACAATGCTTGCAAATGAAGAAAAAACACCAATTAGGATGATATGCCCAGGCAAAACATATAGAAGAGAAGATGATGCAACACACTCACATCAATTCACACAGGCAGAGGGGCTTGTTGTAGATAAAAATATATCTTTAGCAGATTTAAAGGGAACATTGGAAATTCTTGTTAAAAAAATAATAGGAGAAAATTCAAAATTAAGATTTAGACCAAGTTATTTCCCATTTACAGAACCATCTTATGAGGTAGATGTTACATGCTTTAAATGTGGAGGAAAAGGCTGTAATCTATGTAAACAAACAGGCTGGATAGAAATATTAGGCTCTGGTATGGTACATCCAAATGTATTAAAAATGTGCGGATATGACCCAGAAAAATATTCAGGATTTGCGTTTGGCCTAGGACTAGATAGAATAGCAATGTTCAAATTTGGAATACCAGATATGCGTTATCTTTATGCAAATGATGTACGTTTCTTAAAACAGTTTGATAGAAATTAATTAGAAGGGAAATAAAAAAATGAAATTAAGTAAAAACTTTGTAAAAGATTATGTTGATATAGATGTAGACATAAAAACACTTGCAGATGATATGACAAATGCTCGGTAATGAATATGACGAGGCAGGAAAATTAATAAATGCAACTGGTTTAACAATAGGAGAAGTCTTAACATGTGAAAACCATCCTGATTCTGACCATTTACATATATGTACAGTTAATGTTGGAAAAGAAATATTAAACATTGTATGTGGTGCACCTAATGTAAAAAAAGGCCAAAAAGTAATTGTAGCACTTGATGGAGCTGAACTTCCAGGTGGTGTTAAAATAAAAAAAGGTATGATAAGAGGAGCAGAATCAAATGGTATGATATGCTCACTATCTGAAATTGGAATAGAAAGCAAATACCAATCAGAAGAAGACAAAAAAGGTATACACGTATTAGGAAACGATGCAAAGCCGGGAGAAGACCCAATTAAATATATGAAATTAGACGATGAAGTTATAGACTTTGATTTAACTGCAAATCGTGGAGACTTACTTAGCATACTTGGTATGGCTTACGAAATTGGGGCAATATATGGTAAAAAAGTAAAAGAAATAGATTTATCACACAAAGAAAATAAAGAGGATATAAATAAAACTTTTTCAATTGATATAAAGACAGATAATTGTAAAATATTTCTAGCTAAAAGAGCTTTAAATGTAGAGATAAAAGAAAGCCCAGACTTTATAAAAACAAGATTACTTGCATCAGGAATTAGACCAATCAATAACGTAGTAGATATAAGTAACTATGTAATGTTAGAAACAGGTCAACCACTTCATTTTTACGATGCTGATAAACTTAACCGGTAAAATCGAAGTAAGGATGGCAGAAAACAATGAAAAATTAACAACTCTTGATGGAATAGAGAGAACTTTAGACGAAAATGATATAGTAATTTCAGATGGAAAAAGAGCAATTGGGCTTGCTGGAGTTATGGGTGGAATTGATACAGAAATTGAGAATAATACAAAAAATGTTATTATAGAATCAGCTATATTTGATGGAGTAAAAGTAAGGCTAACTTCTAAAAAAATTGTAAGAAGTGAAGCAAGCAATCGTTTTGAAAAAGGACTTGACTCAAACAGAACCTATATGGCAGTAGAAAGAGCATGTACACTTCTAGAAAAATATGCAAATGCAGAAATTTCAAAAGGAACTTGCATATATGATAAAACAGAAAAAGAAGACAAAGAAATTGAAATTACATCTGATAATATAAACAATTTACTTGGCTCAAATATTAGCTTAGACGAAATTGTAGATATATTTGAAAGACTAGGCTTTAAAATTGCATCAAAAAATGGAAATAAATTAAAGGTATTAGTTCCTAGAAGAAGAATTGACATTGATATTAAAGAAGATTTAATAGAAGAAGTTCGGAAGAATATATGGTGTAAACAAAATCGAAGGAAAATTGCCAGTTGTTCCAACAATACCAGGCAGATATGATAAAGAAATAAGAGATATAAGAAATAAAATGATAGCACTTGGGCTAAACGAAACATTATCATATATTTTGCTAAATGATAAAGAGGTTTATAATTTTATAGATGACGAATTCGAAGCTGTTAAATTATTAGATCCAATGAGTGAGGATAGAAATACTTTAAGATATAGCATAATACCTTCACTATTTAAAATATATGAGTACAATGTGGCTCGTGAAAACAACGATGTATCTATTTTTGAAATAGGAAAAGGATTTTATAAACATGGCGAGCAATATGGAGAAGATTTAAAACTATGCGTATTAATGTCTGGAGTTTTCTACACAGGAATTAATAATAAAAAAGAAGCGGACTTCTATATTTTAAAAGGTATAGTAGAAGAATTACTTGAAAGTCTTGGCTTCCAAAATAGATATAGTTTTACTTTGCCAAAAAATGTACAAAAAGATTTTCATCCTCGGTCAAACTGCTAATGTAATCGTAAATGGCAAAAATATTGGAATTATTGGAAGAATACATCCAAATATGACAGATGGAAAAGTTTTTGTTTCTGAAATTAATCTTAGTGATTTATTAGAAATTAAAACTGGAAAAATGAAATATAAAGAAATTTCAAAATTCCCAAGCATAAAGAAGGATATTGCATTAGTTATAGATAAAAACATTGAAGCTGAAACAATTTCTAAGGCTATAAATAAAGCAGGTGGAAAGAATTTAAGCAATGTAGAAATTTTTGATATATATGAAGGAAAAGGCATAGAAGATGGCAAAAGAAGTATTGCATTTTCACTTACTTTCTCGTCTTCTGATAAGACTTTGACTGACGAAGAAATTAATCCAGCTATAGACAAGATTATTGAAATGGCAGGAAAAGAATTTAAAGCTGTTCTTAGAGGATAAAAATGATGCTTAAATTTATGCTTAAATAATATAAGCAACATCATTTAAAAATTTTGCGTGCGTCGCTCGGGGCGAGCTAAACTGCGCACAATTTCTAAAACTTATTTTTGGCACCCTTCCACGGCAAGCGTGAACTCTTTCCAAAAATAAGTTTAAGAAATTCTAGCTTGTTTACTCTACATTCGCTCCTTACTTAAATTTTGAAATGATGTTGCTTTATAAGCTAAGAATAATAAGAAAATGTTCATTTTGAAAGGGAGATATTTTAAGTGGCAAAGGAGAAAAAATCCGTTTTTGTGTGCAACAGTTGTGGCTATGAATCAAGCAAATGGCTTGGAAAATGCCCAGCTTGTAATGAGTGGAATACATTTTTTGAGCAAAAACTAGATAAAACAGTTATAAATAAAAAAGAAGCAAAAGAAGGCTCAAAATCAGTTGCATTAAGAAACGTAGAATATAAAGAAATATCAAGAATATCAACAGGATTTGCAGAATTAGATAGAGTTTTACGGCGGAGGACTTGTAGACGGCTCACTAATCTTAATTGGTGGAGAACCGGGAATACGGAAAATCAACATTAATTTTACAAATCTGTGATAAAATAAAAACAGAAAAAGTAGTTTTATACGTATCAGGAGAGGAATCAGCAGAGCAAATAAAACTAAGAGCAGATAGACTAAAAATAAGCAAAAACAATATTATGTTTTATGGAGAAACAGACATTGACCTAATAGAAGCAGAAATCGAAGAAAAAAAGCCAGAACTTGTAATAATAGATTCAATACAAACAATATTCTCAGACAAAGTAGAATCAATACCAGGAAGCACAGGACAATTAAGAGAAATAACCTCAAGAATAATGAGGATGTGTAAAGAAAGAAAAGTCACAACAATAATTATAGGACATGTTACAAAAGACCGGCAATATTGCAGGACCAAGAGTATTAGAGCACATGGTAGATGTAGTTTTATACTTAGAAGGAGAACGATATTTTACCTATAGAGTATTAAGAGGAGTAAAAAACAGATTTCGGATCTACTAACGAAATTGGTATGTTTGAAATGGAAGGCGAAGGAATGAAAGAAATTGCGAATCCATCAGATATATTAATCTCGGAAAGAGACGAAATTGCAGCAGGCTCAGTTATTGTATCAAGTATGGAAGGAACAAGACCAATACTCGTAGAACTACAAGCATTGACAACTTTAAGCGTATTCGGTTTCCCAAGAAGAACAGCAAATGGAATAGACTATAATAGACTGACATTGCTTATGGCTGTTATTGAAAAAAGAGCTGGAATATCACTCTCAAATCAAGACGCTTACTTAAATGTTGTAGGAGGAATAAGAATAAATGAACCGGGGATAGACTTAGGAATAGTTCTTAGCGTATGTTCTAGTTACAAAAATAAACCAATACCAAATGACATTGTAATAATTGGCGAAGTTGGTTTAACAGGAGAAGTTAGAAGAGTAAGCCTTATAGAAAAACAACTTAAAGAAGCAGAAAAATTAGGATTTAAAAAATGTATTATTCCAGAAAATAATAAAAAACTATTGAAAGAAAATTTTAAATTAGATATAATAGGTGTGAAAAATATAAAAGATGCAATGAAGGCAGTTCGGACTATTATAAAAATAGCTTTTATTTTAAATTGAACAAAAGAGGTGTGTTAATTTTGAAAAAAGAAAATGGAGTTACCTTACTTATACTTGCAATTTCTGTAGTAATAATGATAATATTAACTGGTGCTGCTATAAATTATGGATATAACTCATTACAAGCAACACGTTTAAGAAATTTTACTTACGAAATTGAACAGGTACAAGGAAAAGTTGATACAATATATGAAAAAATAAAAATGGGAGATAATAGTTATATCTCACTTGGTGCTAATATAACAGAATCAGAAAGAGCACTAAATACATTAAAAACAGTAAAAAATATAGACTATTCAAATCTTACAGAAGCACAAAGAGAAGAATACTATTATCAAAATACCATAACAACATATAGGTATATTTCTGAAAGCAATGCAAAAAAATATTTCGATATATCAAGTAATCCAGGAGACTTAATTATAAACTTCTTAACAAGAGAAGTAATAAGTGTTGATGGATTCAATTATAAAGAAATGACATACTATAGATTGTATGAAATATATGATGGCTCAAGGATGTTAGGACAAGTTCAAAGTAGTGAAAGTCTCAGCAAAAGCTATCCTAAGTCTGGTTTAATTCTTCGCTATGATGGAATTCAAAATACTCTAACAGGTCATAATAACGCAACTACAGTTTGGAAAGACATAAGTGGCAACGGAAGAGATGGAGAATTACAAAACTTTTCGTTTCAAGAAGGAAGCCAGTGGACAAGCAATGGCTTGACATTTGATGGAGAAAATGATGGAGTATGGGTTGGAGATAAACTAAAAGATATGTGGAAAAGTGATGTTTATATTGAAATGACTTTAAATTTTAATGAAGCAAGTACAAGAGATATTTTATTTGGAAATCATGCGTCAAGTAATGCAATTAATATTGAAAAATTAAGAACAAATGATTTAAGATTTTATTGGAATGCAGGAAAGGCTGATTTGCGTTATCCTGGTTCAGTGTTTGAAAAAGCTAATACACCTATGACTGTTGGAATAGCTCTTGATAAAACAGCAAAAACGGCGACAGCATATATAAATGGAGAAAAATTTCAAACATTGGCGTCGGATTATTATACTGATAATGTTGATTATAATAATGGATGGATAGGTAGGGATTCAAGAACAGGAGAGACAGTATTAAATGGAACTATCTATGCTGTTAGAATATATAACCGTTTACTTACAGAAGATGAAATTAGCTCAAATTATATATTAGATAAAGAGCGTTTTGAATTATAAATTTAGGAGGAAACAAAATGAACAAAAAAACGATTGCCATAATAATTGGCATATTACTAATACTTTTACTTATAGGAACAGTTTGCTATGGATACTATATGAAAATGACTGAAAAAGTAGAACATCCAATAGCAACAATCACAATGGAAGGATACGAAACGCCAATCGTTGTTGAATTATATCCAGAATATGCTTTAAACACTGTAAAAAACTTTATAACACTTTCTAATAACGGGTTTTACAATGGACTTACAATTCATAGAATAGAAGACTATGTAATACAAGGAGGAGACCCAGAAGGAACAGGAGCAGGAACACCTACATTAAGTGCACTAGACCCAAGAATAGAAAAAGGTTCTGAGCAAGATAAAGACTATGCAATTATTGGAGAATTTAAAGCAAACGGTTATGATAACAATACTTTAGCACATGATAAAGGTGTTATATCTATGGCAAGGTCAAATTATACAGCATTATCTTCTGATTTAGTAGAAGAAAGTTATAATTCAGCAGGATGCCAATTCTTTATAACATTAGAATATACACCTAGCTTTAATGGACAATATGCAGCATTTGGAAAAGTAATAAGTGGTATGGAAACAGTAGATGCCATTTCTAAAGTAGAATTAAAAGTGGATGTAGACGAAGAAACAGGAGAAGAAACAAAAACTAATGAACCTAAAGATAAGGTAGTAATTAGCTCTATAACAGTAGATACAAAAGGAGTAAACTATGGTTTGCCAGTTACAGTTGAACCATTTGATTATTCTTCATTATTCACACAATCATTAAATTATTAGAGACTAATTTTTGTGAACAAGAGTGAAATAAGCAACCATATTGTATAGTTGCTTTTTCACTCTAGCTTTGTTAAAAGGAGTACCTTACAGATGATGGAAAAAATAAATATAAAAGTAGTAGCAATTATAATTACAATAATTTTAGTAATAACAGGGATTATCGTAGCATTTTGTATATTTGGTAAAAGTGCAGATAAAAGCTATGATTTAGAGGAAATATCAGAAAAAGACTTTAAATATTATGTAGTATATACTGATGGAAAATATGGCGTAATAGATACTTTGGGAAATTTAATTGTAGAAAACAAATACTCAAATATATTTATACCAAACCCTACAAAGGCTGTATTTATAGCAATAAATGAAAACGGTAGTAAAGAAGTTTTAAACGAAAAAGCAGAGAAGATATTTACAGAATATGCCAATGTAACACCAATTGAAACAAAGGATGTTGTAACAAATATTCCTTATGAAAAAAGCGTTTTGCAATATGAAGAAAATGGAAAATATGGCTTAATCAATTTTGCAGGAGAAAAAGTTACAGATGCAATATATGAGGAAATTTCGTCAGTTAGATATAAAGAAGGAGAAATTGTTGTAAAAAAAGACGGAAAATATGGAGTAATAAACAACAAAGGTGTAGAACTAATAAAGCCAATTTATGAAGACATAGAAGCCGATAAATACTATAGTGATGGTACATATAGAAAATCAGGGTATATCGTAAAAATAAGAGAAGACGATGGATACAAATATGGATATATAAATAGTAAGTGGGAAACATTGCTAGAACCTGAATATACTGATATTAGCAGAATATTAGACATAGATACAAATGATGTATACTTGATTGTAGCCAAAGACCGGAAGATATGGCGTAATTAGAAATAAAGATGTGCAAATAGACTTTTTATATCAAGCAATAACATATAACAATAACTTAGATGTGTATACAGTAGAAAGAAATGGGCAATATGGAGTTGTAAGTGGAAGCGGAAAAATAATTGTTGATATATCATATAGAGATATTTACTATAATGGAATATATATACTTGCAAAATCATATACAGAGGATACTTATTTTAATAAAAAAGGTGAAAAAATAGAAAGCAATTATACCAGCATGACGGAAGTAAAAGAAACAAACTCTTATGTTACAATAAACAAAGAAGATAGATATGGAATAGCAAATCAAAACGGAGAAGAAACGGTAAAAAACGAATACTTATACATTGAGCACGTATTTGATAATTGCTTTGTAGCATATAAAGAAGGGCTTGGGTTAGGTGCAATAGATAAAGATGGAAACGTCCTTATAGACTTTAAATATGATGTATTAAGCCCAGTCTTACAAGGAAAATTACTAGAAGCAATAGACTTAAAAAATAATATAACAGAAATATATTCAAGGAATATGGAAAAACTTGTATCAATGCAAAGTGCAACAATTGAAGAAGAAAGAGAATATATAAAAATATATAATGATACAGAAACAAAATTTGTAACCCTTTCAGCAGAAGTAAAAACAGCAAAAGATGTATTAGATAACAAATTATATGCAATATATAAAGACGGCAAATGGGGTTATACAGATAAAGCAGGTGTAGAAAAAATATCACCTGAATACGATTTAGCAACTGAATTTAACTTAGCAGGATTTGCGGGAGTTAGAAAAAATGGAAAATGGGGTGTAATAGACTCAGACCGGAAATATCGTATGCGACTTTGTATATGATTTCGGGGAAAATGCACGGAAGGCCAGAATTTATAGGTAAATACTATAAAACATATACAGATTATGAAGAAATATATTATACAGATGTAAAAGAATAAAAAAATGAAACTTGGTTTACAAGAAAGGAATGAAAAAAATGGTTAAAAGAATTTTTGTACAAAAGAAAGAAGGATATAACGTAGAAGCAAAGGGTGTACTTGCAGACTTAAGAGAAAGTTTAAATATTTCTAACTTAGAAGATGTAATTATACTTAATAGGTATGATGTAGAAGGAATAAGTGACGAAGTTTATGAAAAAGCGAGAAACACTATTTTCTCTGAACCACAAGTAGATGTATGCTATGACGAAGAATATAAAGCAGAGCCAGAGGATAATATATTCGGCATAGAATTTCTACCAGGACAATTTGACCAAAGAGCAAATTCACTTTCAGAGTGTTTACAAATTATAACAGGTGGAGAAAAACCAGTTTCAAAATCAGCAAAAATATATGTATTAAAAGGAAAACTAACAAAAGAAGAAGTTCAAAAAATCAAATCATATTTAATAAATCCAGTAGATACAAGAGAATGCTCACTTGAAAAACCAGAAGTTTTAAAAGAAAAAATGCCAGAGCCAGAAGATGTAAAAATAGTTAATGGCTTTACAAAAATGACAGACGAAAATGTCAAAGAATTCTATGAAAAATATGGATTTGCAATGGACATAGAAGACTTAAAATTCTGCCAAAGATACTTTAGAGACGAAGAAAAAAGAGACCCAAGTATGACAGAAATGAAAATGATAGATACATATTGGTCAGACCATTGCAGACATACAACATTTATGACTAGACTAGAAAAAATAGATATAAAATGGGACTTATTAGAAAAAATATTTGAAGAATACAAAAAATCAAGAGAATATGTATACGAAAATAAAAAAGCAAAAGATATATGCTTAATGGATGTTGCAACAATTGCTGTAAAAGAATTAAATAAAAAGGGATTGTTAAAAGACCTAGACGAATCAGAAGAAGTAAATGCTTGTAGTATCAAGGCAAATATATTAGTTGATGGAAAAGAAGAAGAATACTTGATAATGTTTAAAAATGAGACACATAACCATCCAACAGAAATAGAACCATTTGGAGGAGCTGCAACATGCTTAGGTGGTGCAATAAGAGACCCATTATCAGGTAGAGTATATGTATACCAAGCAATGCGTGTTACAGGATGTGGAGACCCAAGAACATGTGCAAAAGATACACTTCCAAACAAATTGCCACAAAGAAAATTAACAAACGAAGCAGCAAGAGGATATAGCTCTTATGGTAACCAAATAGGACTTGCAACTGGACAAGTTGCCGAAATATATCACCCAGGATATGTTGCAAAACGTCTTGAAATTGGTGCATTAATTGGTGCTGCTCCTGCAAAAAATGTAGTTAGAGAAAGACCAATCCCAGGAGATATAGTAATCTTACTTGGAGGAAGAACAGGAAGGGACGGAATTCGGAGGCGCAACAGGTTCGTCTAAAGCACATAACAGCGGTTCACTTACATCATGCGGAGCAGAAGTACAAAAAGGAAACGCACCAGAAGAAAGAAAAATACAAAGATTATTTAGAAATCCAGAAGTTACATCATTAATAAAAAGATGTAATGACTTTGGTGCAGGAGGAGTTTCAGTTGCAATAGGAGAACTTGCCGATGGACTAGAAATAAACCTTGACAAAGTACCAAAAAAATATGAAGGATTAGACGGAACAGAACTTGCAATATCAGAATCACAAGAAAGGATGGCTGTTGTTGTTGCAAAAGAAAATGCAGAAAAATTTATGAAACTTGCAGAAAAAGAAAACCTAGAAACAACAATAGTTGCAGAAGTATCTGCTGAACCTAGAGTAAAAATGTATTGGAGAGGAAAATTAATAGTAGATATAAGTCGTAAATTCCTCGATACAAACGGAGATGTAAAAGTAAGTAATGTTTCAGTACAAAAACCAGACTATAATGATAATTACTTCACAAAAAAGAAAGACAGTAAGAATATAGAAAAAACATGGAAAGAAACAATTCAAGACTTAAATTGCTGTTCACAAAAAGGACTTGTAGAAAGATTTGATAGTACAATTGGAGCTGGAACTGTCCTTATGCCTTTTGGAGGAAAATATCAATTATCTCCACAAGAAGGAATGTGTGCAAGAATACCAACATTAGAAGGATACACAAATACTGGAACAATTATGTCTTATGGATATAATCCAGAAATTGCAATATGGAGTCCTTTCCATGGAGCAGTATATGCAATAATTGAATCTATTTCTAAATATGTTGCAATTGGTGGAGATTACAAAAAAGCATGGCTTACTTTACAAGAATATTTTGAAAAACTAAGAGACGAATCTACTAGATGGGGAAAACCATTTTCAGCACTTTTAGGTGCATACTATGTACAAGAAAAATTAGGAATAGTAGCAATAGGTGGAAAAGATAGTATGTCAGGTTCATATAACGAACTTGATGTACCACCAACACTTTGCTCTTTCTGTGTTGGAACAGTAGATACAAATTATGTAACATCAACTGAATTTAAAAACAAAAATTCAAAAGTTGTATTATTAAAAGCAAAGATGGATAAAGACTTTTTACCAGACTTTGAAGAATTAAAAGAAAATTATGATATAGTACATAAATTAATACAAGACAAAAAGGCAGTAGCAGTTTCAACAATTAGAAATGGTGGAATAGCAGATGCAATTACAAAAATGTGTATGGGTAACAAAATTGGATTTAAGTTTACAAGTGATGTAGATGTATTTAAACCAATGTATGGTAGCTTTATAATAGAATTAGTAGGCGATGTTGAAAATACAAAACTAGAAATGCTAGGAAATACAATAGAAGAAGAAAATATACAAATACAAAATGTATGCTTAAACTTAGACAAATTAATCAAAGATTGGGAAGAACCGCTTGAAAAAGTATTCCCATGCAAAGCAAAAGAAATAGAAGAAAAAGCAAGAGACACTTTCAGTAATAAACAATGTACACTAATAGCAAATACAAAATTTGCAAAACCAAGAGTATTTATACCAGTTTTCCCAGGAACTAACTGTGAATATGATTTAAGCAAAGCATTTAGTGATGCAGGTGCTGTGCCTCATGTTGAGATATTTAAGAATTTAAAAGCAAACGATATAGAAGAATCAATTGAAAGTTTTGCAAAACAGATAGAATCAGCACAAATTATAATGCTACCAGGAGGATTTAGTGCAGGAGACGAACCAGATGGTTCAGGAAAATTCATAGCTTCTGTATTCAGAAATCCAAAATTAAAAGAACTAATACATAAGCACTTATACGAAAAAGATGGATTAATGCTTGGTATTTGTAATGGTTTTCAAGCATTGGTAAAATTAGGTCTTTTACCTTATGGAAAAATAATTGATATGACAGATAAGATGCCTACTCTAACATTTAACAACATTGCTAGACACCAATCAAAAATAGTTACAACAAAAGTTGTATCAAAACTATCTCCATGGTTTAACAAAGTAGAATTAGGTGAGGAATTTATCATACCAATATCACATGGAGAAGGTAGATTTGTTGCAAATGAAGAAACTCTAAAAGAATTAGAGGAAAATGGACAAATTGCAACACAATATGTTGATTTAAGCGGAAATGCAACTTATGATATAAGATATAATCCAAACGGCTCAGTTCTTGCTATAGAAGGAATTACGAGCAAGGATGGTAGAATATTAGGAAAAATGGGTCATTCAGAAAGAAGCTATACAGGAATTATAAAAAATGTACCAGGAAATCCAGATCAAAAATTATTCGAATCAGGCGTTGAATACTATAAGTAGTTTTAAAATAGGCTAATTATTTTAAAACTTGTTATGCAACATGGAAAAGAAAGGAAAAAGAAAATGGACAAGAAAACGAAGATAAAATTTAATATTTTAGCTATTGTATATATTATGATGTTTTCATTTGCAATTGCACCAAAAACTTTACAAAATGATACATACTATACAATAGCAACTGGAAAATATATTGTAGAACATGGAATTGATGGAACTGACCCATTTGCTTGGACAGAGCTAAAATATACATATCCACACTGGCTATATGATGTATTTATATATAAAATATATTCTGTGCGGTGGTATGTTTGGAATCTATTTATCAACTATAATTTTAAGCATGATACTAGGAGTAACACTATATATAACAAATACAAAGGTTAATAAAAAGAATCTATTTTCATTTATTATAACATTGGCTGTAATGTTTTTAATACAAGATTATATTGCAGCCCGTGCACAGCTTGTAACATTTATTTTCTTTGTATTAGAAATACTTTTTATAGAGAGTTTCCTAGAAACAAAGAAAAAAAGGTATGCAATTGGACTTGTTGCTCTTGCAATATTAATTGCTAATATGCACGCAGCAGTATTCTATTTCTTCTTTATATTAATGATGCCATATATAGGAGAATATTTAATTATAGTATTAAGAAACTCAAATTTAATATATAAATATAGGATTAATAAATTAAAGAGAAAAATAAACAACTTATCAAGTAAACCTGAAAAAGAAGAAAAACTTGCAAAATTACAAGAAAAACTTTTAAAGGTAGAAGAAAAATTTATAAAATACAAAGAGTTTCTAAAAAATAGAGAAGAAAATCCATACAGAATAAAATTAGTAAAAAGAGATGCAGTAAAATGGCTTATTGTAATAATGTTAATATGTTTTGCTGCGGGCTTACTAACACCAATAGGAGACGAACCATATACTCATATTTTCAAATTAATGTCAGGAAATACAACAGATAGTATATCAGAACACCAGCCACTTGTATTATCAGAGCATAAAGAAGAAACAACAATAATTATACTATTAATTATATTATTAGTATTTACCGATACAAAGATTTCACTAAAAGATGCCTTTATGATTGGGGGACTATTTACCCTAACATTTATGTCTAGGCGACAATTTACAATGCTTGCATTAATAGGTGGAATATCATTTACAAAACTTATAGCAGATTTTACTGAAAAGTATGATAAAAACGGAATAGAAGATTTTACAAAATTGGTTGTAAAATGGCAGGGAAAAGCACTAACATTATTATTAGTAGTTTTATCTTCTTTTGTATTATTTATGGATAAGCCTGGTGCAGAATATATAGACGAATCTTCATACCCAATAAAGGCAGTAGATTTCCTATTAGAGGAAGCAGATAATGGAAGAATTAATCTTGAAACTATGAAAATGTATAATGACTATAACTATGGAAGTTATTTACTATATAGAGGCATACCAGTATTTATAGATTCGCGTGCAGATTTATATTCTCCAGAGTTTAATGAAGGAATAGATATATTTTCTGATTTCTTAAATATTTCTGGATTAGGCGTATGGTATGACGACAAATTTGACGAATATGGAATAACTCATGTAATGACTTATTCAAATTCAAAGCTCAATATGTTATTAACTAGAGACGAAAATTATAACCAATTATATAAAGATGATCATTTTGTAGTTTATGAAAGGTTAAATGTAAATAGTTCAGATGGTGAGTAGTGAAGAATACGAAATTAACGAAAATTTAGTCGGTACTAGAATAGATAAGTGCATTGTTACCCTAGATAATAGTATATCTAGGGCAACTGCACAAAGGCTAATTGATGAAGAAAAGGTTTTAGTAAATTCTAAGCCAGTAAAAGCCTCATATAAGGCATCATTAGGCGATGTAGTAAAAATTGAAAAAGAAGAGGCAAAAGAAACAGATATATTAGCCCAAGATATTCCAATAGAGGTTTTATATGAAGACGACGATATAATTGTTGTAAATAAGCCAAAGGGAATAGTTGTGCACCCAGCTTGCCGGAAATCCCGATGGAACGCTTGTAAATGCGATTATGAATATATGTAAAGAATCATTATCAGGAGTCGGAGGAAAGCTAAGACCGGGGATTGTTCACAGACTTGATAAAGATACATCTGGAGTTTTAATTGTTGCCAAAAATGACAATGCACACATTAATATCAGTGAACAAATTAAGAATAGACAAGTAAGAAAGATTTATGTTGCTTTAGTTAGAGGCGTTGTTAAAGAAAATGAGGCAAGTATTGATATGCCAATTGGCAGAAGTGAGAAAGACAGGAAGAAAATGGCTGTGACAAGGAAGCGGAAAAGAGGCTATAACACATTTTAGAGTTTTAAAAAGATACAAAGATTTTACACTTTTAGAGGTGAAAATAGATACTGGAAGAACGCATCAAATAAGGGTACATTTATCGGAAATTGGTTATCCTGTTGTAGGAGATTATGTATATTCTAATGGAAAGAATCCTTTTGGTGTGGTTCGG
This sequence comes from uncultured Clostridia bacterium, assembly GCA_947628715.1. GTDB lineage: Bacteria > Bacillota > Clostridia > TANB77 > CAG-508 > JAAWPK01. Next base: position 45 of record CANRAW010000033.1, on the reverse strand, counting down.
ACAAATGCTACATGCAAAGCAAATTGAGTTTGAGCATCCAGTAAC
>CANRAW010000032.1 GCA_947628715.1 uncultured Clostridia bacterium | reverse complement strand
TTTTAAAAAAGACAAATCTAATCTATTTAAAGATTTATCCTTATGAATAATTGCATTGTTTTTTATTTCAATTTCATCTTCATTCATAAAATCAGCTCCTTGCATTTATATATGGCATTATTATATCAAACGTTTGTTTTAAATGCAATAACTATTGAAAATTATTTTTAATATGTTATAATTTATATATCAGTTAATTAATCAAATTATTTTTTTGAACAAATGTGGGAGGAAAATTTTTCGCAAATAACCTCTTTAATCGCTCCAAAAAAATCCACATATACAATGTGGATTTTCGTTTTATAATACTTTTTCTGATATTTCTTTTGCAACTTCTTTAGATGTATTTTTCACCTTTTCATATACTTTTGAGTCTAATACTTTATCAACTGTATATTTCTCAATAAATTGTCTTATTAAATCTACTATGGCACCGCATACAAATATTATAGTGGTTGTTGCAATAATATATAAGATAGAAAATTTACTATTTAAACATTGCTTTGTTCTAAAAAATGCCCATATTTTATCGCATAACACTCCATCATGTAATAAATAAATTCCAAATGTAGTTGATGCAATTTTATTAATAACTTTATTATATCCAATGTCAATTTTGGCAAATATTTCAAATATAGAAACAGCAAGTATAAGCATTGGAAAAGAATTTATATGCCATAAAAATGCAACTTCTGTTATACCTATTTTTGCGAAGAAACCTTTAAAATAATAAATTACAAATATGCTTAATATCATTATCAAGAAAGAACTTAATGCGATTATTATAGTATTTGATAATTTATTAAAAATTTTAATTGAGTATTTTCGCATATATGCACCTAATAAGTACATAATCACAAGCCAGATGAATCTGTTAAAATAAAGTATTTCCTCTGTACTATTATTTATGATTACCAAAAATGTCGGTATAATGGACCATATAAAAATTGCAATAATTAATAATTTTTGATATTCTCCTTTTTTCATATTATGTATTAAAATATTCAGATATGGACTTATAATATATAAAAGTATATATGCTGTTGCAAACCAATATATATTAATAACTAATGCATAATATAATATTTTAATCGCTATTAATAAATTTCCCTTTACTAATAGCATTAGCAAAAACATTGATGCATTAAAATAAAAACTTATTTCTAATATTAATTTAATTAGTTTTTTCATTGAAAATTTGCCATTAACTAAGAAATATCCTGTTATTAAAACAAATAAATTTACACCAAGTTCACCAAAGAAATAAAACATTTTTACTATAAAAGAATTATAATTCAATTCTTGAAAGTTATATTCACTTTTATATACATAATGAAAACTTATTATTAATAGTATAGCTATAATTCTAAGTAGTTCAAAATTTGATTTTCGTTTTTGTTTCATTCTTTTCTCCTAATTATTACATATTTTATCTCATAAATTATTAGTTCAGCTAATTTGTGTCACCAGTGTTGACACAATTGTATAACAAATAAATTACTAATTAATAACATTATTTTTCTTCTTATCTTTCAAAATGCGGTCGTAATATCTATCCTCCTCTGAAAAAATACATCCACAATATTTTTGCATATATAAGCCTAATTCTCTTGCCTTGGCTTGTCCTTCCCTAAAACCTATTCTAAAATCTCTATATAAAAAGTCTAAATCATATTCATTAGCAATTTCTTCCAATTGCATTTTTAATATATCATGCTTTTGATATGGGCTTATTAATAAAGTTGTACTAATTGTATCAAAGCCATTTTCCTTAGCATATTTTGCAGTCTGCGTAAGTCTTACTTTATAGCAATAATTTGCACACCTATTTTCTAAATCTCCTATAGTGTTTTTGCAAAAATCTCTAAGTCCATATTCTTCCTCAAAAATTGCTTCAACATTTATGCTTTTTGCATATTCTTTTAAAGTATCTCTTCTTGCCTTATACTCCATATATGGATGTATATTTGGGTTATACCAATATAGCGTTGGCTCTATATTCTCTTTTCTTAGCGAATCTATACAATATACACTGCATGGCGCACAACAAGTATGCATTAACAATTTCATTTTATTTCCTCCTACTTTTCTTTATCAAATTTAACAATACCACCCGCTTCATTTTCATAAATAACCTCACCTTGGTCAAATAGAGCAACTTTGTTCATATCATAATATTTACTACTTTTGAAATAAATCATATAATCAACTTTTCCAATTTTCTCATGTGCCTTTGTAGCTTTTATTGTAAGTTTCTGCTGTCCACTATACTGTGGGTATTCAAAATAATATTCTGCATTAACATATCGCAATAAACTATATGTCCAATAAAGTTGTTCAGAATCTCCTAAAACTTCTATTTCTTCATTTTTAAAATCTAACCTATCTCTTGCAATTTTTAGAATTTCTATATCTTTTACTGTTAGGTCTTTTTTCTTTTCTGTAATCATAGTTTTGTTAACTCCAAATATTTCCGAAACATTTTTTATGCTTTCATTTGGATTTTCTTTTTGATTTTCTAAAGGTGCATCTATGAAAATTAAGTTAAGTATAACTAAAAGCATATAAAACATAAGTATACAATACGTTTTCACCCTATTTTTTTCGAATATATACATTAATGCTCTAAAATTCATATATATCAAAAATAGCCAGAGAGCATAATAATTTTTCATTATAAAATACACAGAAACTTTTTCATATATCTGACCTATTTTTAAAATTCCAATGAAAATTAATAAAATTACAAGAGTTATTATATCAAAAGAAAATATTTTTCCTTCCTTTGTCTTTCGTACGATGTAGTAAATTGCAAGTGGTATTAGTAATATCATATTCGAGTAAAAGTTTATATAAATATAGCCATATAAAGCAAAGCTATGATTTAATATTCCTGAAGAATATTGTAGTGATTGCATTAATGCTTCCCACGCGTCGAGGTTAAATATATTATATATTCCTGGTGCTAAATGGTAAATATAGCCAAGGAAAAATGGAATAAGTAATGTTACTGAAAGCAATGCAATATTTTTTTTGCAAATAATTTTTTTATTATGTTTTTTACTATATATGCAAAAATATATCCAAAGTCCACTATACATAAAAGGAACAAACATATAATACGAGCAAAAAATATTAAAATTTAAAAGTGCAAAAATAACTAAATAATACCCAAATTTTAACTCTTTTTCCTCAAAATAATATATCATGTTTATAACAGTTCCTAAAACTAATATGCCAAGACTTAAATATTCAAAGCCAAAAAGCATACTATTTAAAGGATAGCCTAAAACATATATTAAACTTACAATCAGTGCTAAGATTTTACCCTTAGTCGATTTTGTAAATTTTTCCAAAGTTACATACATCATTACCCCAGTCATAAACAATATAAAAATAGAAAAAGCAATAAATATATTATAATAATCTATTTCGTCTATAATATTAGAAAAGCATTTCATTATGATTCCACTATTTACATAAGATCCTATTTTTCTCGTTTGAAAAGAATCATGTACAACATCATCATAAAGATTAAGTAGACTATCTTGATTTGCAAAAAGCACAGAAGTCAAATAATGTACAGCTGGGTCTCCTGTTTCATATTTTATATTAAATGGGATACCGTAATTTGAACATGCAACAGCTACAGTTATAACCAAAATAATAAATACACAAATCAAATCAGTTTTATTAAAGTTATATTTCTGCCTTTCCTTTTTTAACATTATAACTAAAGCCATAATAATTGCAATTACAACATTTGTGATGCTTAAACTTAATAACGTAATAGGAATAGAAAAAAACGTCATAACATAACAAACAAAAGCATTATAACAGAATAAGAGTACAATTGTTATACTTGCAAAGCAAATAACATTTAACTCTTTATCTGTTTTTTTAATGAGCATAAATGCTGTAAATAAACAAATTACTGAAGCAAAATATAATATTCCCATTTATTACTGTTCCTCTCTTACATTTCTATAAACGTCAAAATTACCAACATCCTCAATATATTTGAAGTTTTCTCTAACATACTTTACGACACTTTTAGGTGATTGCCAATTATCTACGTAATTTTCTTTTGTAATCAAAACTAAAAGATTATCTGTATTTGTTAAATCCTCAATTAATCCGCTTCTCACCTTTTTTTCCAAAATTTCCTATATTAAACATATCATAATCTTTATTATATATATTTATCGGAATATTGAAAATTGCCGCCGTTGTATTCAAAATATATACCTTTTCGTTTTCTTCCATTTTACTTAGCAAAAATTCGTCTGTATTTTTTATACTATCATAAATACCTTTATCTATAGGAATAAATGCAAAATGCTCTAAATCATTACCATTAGCAATTTCCTCTTTATCTATATTAACAAAAAATAGTGATATGGAATATACAATATATATTACCAAAAAAGGCATTGATATTGCTTTAAAAAACGTAACTATCGCATATCTTACCTTAGGCTCTTTTACTAAATAATTAATTAAAATATATAATAAATATACTCCTAAAATAAGTGTACACATTGTTCCTATTGCAAAATGTCCTTTATCTGCAATTGGAAAAACGACAACAATGCTAGCAATACTATAAACTAAAATTAATTGTACATTTTTTAGCCAATCTTTTTCTTTTATATTTGTCTTTACCACAGAAACTATAAATATGACAAATGTTGTAGCTAAAATAATTGGAACTAAATAAGCAAATACTCTAATTATAATTTTAGGATTAAAAAATAAATTACTATAGGCTATACTGTTTGTAAATCCTCCAACTCCAAGTATTGCATAATCAATAAAGTTACTCCAAATTCCATTATATGTTAAATATATCGCAAAAAGCGAAACTGGAATTAGTACGCCACATATTCTTATAAAAAATATTTTTAAGAAGTTTTTAAGCTCTTCCTTATTTTCTACATCTAAAATTTTATGTAAAACAAATACAAATGCTAAAACTGCTCCAGTTGTTTGCTTTGTAAGTATCGCAAGTCCGAACTAAAATGCCTAAAAGAATTTCTTTTTTATAATTTACATCTTTTCCAAGGCTCTTAATTTCAATATATAAGACTACTAGTGTAATTAATAAAGCAAGCCAATTATAATCAAACCAAAATATATCATTATAAACAAAGTAAAGTAGCAATGTAGATGCAAATGCACCCCATTTATTAATTTTCAAACTTGTCAAAATTTTGAAATTCATAAACAAGATTGCTGAGATTTGTATTATACCAAATATTCTTAAAGAAACCATTTGGTCTCCAAAAATTCTTAAAAATATGGAAGAAATCATTGGAAACAATGGTGTTATAATAATACTAAAATCTTTATAAGGCAAAAGGCCATTTACCATACATCTTGCGAAATTATATACCCAAACTTCGTCAAGGCTAGATAGTTCCATTGTTAAAACATATCCACTTACCATTAAACAAAAAATAAAAAATAATCCTATATTTTTTAAAACCGTTTTTTTCTCCATTTTTCCCTCTATTTTATTTCTCATACTTATATCCAAGATGTGCATAAGCATCAGGCAATACAACTCTTCCTCTAAGTGTACGTCCAATAAATCCAATCTGTATCAAATATGGCTCATACACATCCTCTATCGTTTCTGCCTCTTCCCCAATTGTTGCAGCAACCGTTTCAAGTCCAACTGGTCCACCTTTATATTTTTCTATCATTGCCTCTAGCATCTTTCTATCTGTATCGTCAAGCCCAAGTTCGTCTATTTCTAGCTTTCCAAGAGCTACTTTGGCAATTTTTAAAGAAATATTTCCGGTCTCCTAAAACTAAAGCATAATCTCTAACTCTCTTTAAAATTCTATTTGCAATTCTAGGTGTTCCCCTTGCTCTCCTTGCTATTTCAACTGCTGCATCCTCGTCTATGTCTATTTCTAAAATGCTTGCTGACCTTTTTACAATCGTTGTTAGTTCTTCTACATTATATAATTCTAACCTTGAAACTATTCCAAATCTATCCCTTAAAGGTGTTGCAAGAGAACCTGCCCTTGTCGTCGCTCCTATCAATGTAAATTTTGGAAGGTCTAATCTTATCGACCTTGCACTAGGTCCTTTTCCAATTATTATATCAAGTGTATAATCTTCTAATGCCGGATATAAAATTTCCTCAACACTCTTGTTAAGTCTATGTATTTCGTCTATAAATAAAACATCAAATTCAGAAAGATTTGTAAGTAATGCTGCTAAATCTCCTGGCTTTTCTATTGCAGGACCTGATGTTATTTTTATATTTGAATTCATTTCATTTGAAATAATATTTGAAAGAGTCGTTTTTCCAAGTCCTGGTGGTCCATATAGTAAAATATGGTCAAGAGGCTCTCCCCTTTTTTTTGCTGCTTCTATATAAACCTTCAAATTTTCCTTAACCTTAGTTTGTCCAATATATTCTTCTAAAGTTTTTGGTCTTAGTGATTTTTCAATTTTTTCTTCTTCTATTCCTTCTAATTCAGGTCTAATTACACTATTTTCCTCCAAAGCTATAAACCTCCATATTTTTCTATTTTTGTATCATATTTCTAGATTTAACCGCTTCATAAATAACAATTCCAGCAGATACAGAAGCATTAAGCGAGCTTATTTTTCCTTCCATCGGAATTTTAACTAAAAAATCGCAGTTTTCTTTAGTTAATCTGCTCATTCCGCTTCCCTTCATTTCCAATAACAATCGCAATTGGCATTTTATAATCTTGCATATAATACAAATTATCTGTGTCCATATCTGTTCCGCAAATCCAAACCCCGATTATCTTTTAAAAATTTAATTGTTTCATTTATATTATTTACTCTCGCAATATTCATATATTCAACTGCACCAGCAGATGTTTTGCTAACAGTTGAATTTACAGCTACCGCCCTTCTTTTTGGAATTATTATTCCATGAACCCCAGCTGTTTCTGCTGTTCTAATTATTGAACCTAGATTATGAGGATCCTCTATCCCATCTAAAATTAATATAAAAGGCATTTCATTTTTAGAATTAGCATATTCTAAAATATCCTCAACTTCTACATATCCAAAAGGAGGAACAATTGCAATTACTCCTTGGTGATTATCCGACATAGCCATTTCGTCTAATTTTTTCTTTGGAACTTCTGTAACTATAACCTTACTCTCTCTTGCTTTACTAATAATTTTCATAATAGAGCCATGCTTTTCCCCGGCTTGTATAAATATTTTATTTATATCTTTACCACTTTCAAGAAGTTCAAGTACAGCATTTCTTCCCTCAACTTGATTATCATCCATTAAAATTCCTCCATCTAAGCCAATTTTTAACACATAAGATTATATCATATTAATAAAAAAAAAGATAGCCCTATTTAGGCTATCATATAATTAACTTTATTTTAATTTCTTGATTCTACAAGAATTTTAATTCCGTGTTCTATCTTCACCTTCCACCTCTACTTCAGCAAAAGCTGGTACGCATACCAAATCTACTCCAGATGGTGCTACAAATCCTCTCGCGATTGCCACAGCTTTAATTGCCTGATTCAGTGCTCCTGCTCCAATTGCTTGCATCTCTGCTTTGTTACTTTCCTTTACCAAACCTGCAATAGCCCCTGCTACTGAATTTGGATTTGATTTTGATGAGATTTTTAAAACTTCCATTGTTTGTGCCTCCTCTAATTTATTTTTTTGTTTCATTTGAACAATATTATTTATATTACATTTAACAAACAATGTCTAGTAGTTTTTGGAAAAAAGTGGAAATTTCAATCGCGTAATTCTAGTATTTTCGACATTTTCTAGTAATTGATTCTATAAATTTTTTCTGTTTTGCAGTTTTCCTCATTTATTTCAAAAATAACTCCATTTAAAAAGCACTCTCCACCTGCCACTTTATATTTTTCAGGCAAAGATGTTAAAAATCTCTTAAGTGATGCTTTTACTTCCATGCCAATAATAGACTCTTTTGGACCTGTCATACCAATATCTGTTATATACGCTGTTCCCTTTGTAAGTATCCTTTCATCAGCTGTTTGTACGTGTGTATGAGTACCAAATAATGCTGTAACTCTTCCATCTAAGTAATAACCCATAGCAATTTTTTCAGCAGTTGCTTCAGCATGAAAATCAACAATTATTATATCAACATCTTCTTGTATTTTCTTTAATATTTTATCAGCTGTTATAAACGGATTCTCAGAAAGAACGCTTATGTCAGTTCTTCCAATTAAATTAATTACAGCAATTTTTTTGCCCTTACACTCATATATTCCATAGCCCTTTCCACAAACTCCTTCTGGGTAATTTGCTGGTCTAATTAATTTTGGGTCATCAATAAATGTAAAAATATCCTTTTTACCCCAAGTGTGATTTCCCATTGTTACAGCATTTGCCCCACATTTTATAATTGATTCAAAATGTTTTTTTGTAATTCCCATTCCATCTGCGACATTTTCTCCGATTTACTATAATAAAATCTATATTATTCTCTTCTTTTATTTTTGCTATTTCATTTGATAATTTATTTAACCCTGCATCTCCAACTAAATCTCCAATAGCTAAAATCTTCATAACATTACCTCCTAGTATAATATAATACAATAAATAGCGTTCTATGGCAAGAAAAATTGCAAAAAAAGAGAGCATTTTTGCTCTCTTCTTTAGACAAGCTATTTTATTTTATTTTGCATATTCAATAGCTCTTGATTCTCTTATAACATTTACTTTTATTTGTCCTGGATAATCCATTTCATTTTCTACTCTCTTTGCAATATCTCTAGCCATTATTGTCATTTCAGCCTCTGAAACCTTTTCAGGTTTTACAATAATTCTAACTTCACGACCAGCTTGAATTGCATAAGATTTATCAACACCTTCAAATGAATCAGCAATTTCCTCAAGTTTTTCAAGTCTTTTAATATATGCCTCTAATGTTTCGCGTCTTGCACCTGGACGTGATGCAGAAATTGCATCAGCAGCCTGTACTAAAACAGCCTCTAATGATTGTGGTTCAACGTCTTCATGGTGTGCTTCTACAGCATTTATAACTAATGGATTTTCTTTGAACTTTTTAAGTATTTCAACACCAATCTCAACATGAGTTCCTTCCATGTCATGGTCTAATGCTTTTCCTATGTCATGTAATATACCTGCTCTTGCAGCTCTCTTACTATCAAGCCCTAATTCTTCAGCCATAATCCTTGCTAAATTAGATACCTCAATTGAGTGATTTAATACATTTTGTCCATAACTTGTCCTATATTTAAGTTTACCAATTAGCTTTATAAGCTCTGGATTTAATCCCATAACGCCAGTTTCAAGAGTTGCTCTTTCACCTTCTGATTTAATAGTTTCGGCAACTTCTTCTTTTGCCTTTTCAACCATTTCCTCAATTTTAGCTGGATGTATTCTTCCATCTTCAATTAATTTTTCGAGTGCAATTTTAGCAACTTCTCTTCTTAATGGGTCAAAACCTGATAAAACAACTGCCTCTGGTGTATCGTCTATTATCAAATCAATACCTGTTAAAGTCTCTAAAGCCTTTATATTTCTACCTTCTCTACCTATTATTCTACCTTTCATTTCATCACTTGGTAAAGCAACAATTGATACAGTAGTTTCAGAAGTATGGTCTGCGGCACATTTTTGAATAGTATATGTTAAAATTTCTCTAGCATTTTTTGTTGCTTCATCCTTCATCCTCTCAGTCATTTCCTTAATCAAATTTGCTTTTTCAGTAGTCATTTGCTTCTCTAGTTCTGATATGATGCTTGCTTTAGCCTCTTCTTCGGTTAAACCTGATATTCTTTGAAGTTCTTGCATCTGCTTTGAAATAGTTTCTTGTAGTTCTCTTTTCTTATTTTCAACATCTTGTATTTTTCTTTCTATTTCTCTTTCTTTTTGTTCATAGCTTTCACTTCTTTTATCAAGATTTTCTTCTTTTTGTATAAGTCTTCTTTCTTGAGCTTGTACTTCGCCTCTTCTTTCCTTAATCTCTTTGTCAAATTCGTTTCTAGCTTGCATTATTTCTTCTTTAGCTTTAAAAATTTCTTCTTTTTTGATATTTTCAGCTTCTTTGCTTGCAAGATCTAGTAATCTCTTTGCTTCACTTTCTGCTCCTGCTATTTTTGATTCTGCGATTTTCTTTCTAATAAATATACCGATTGGAATAAAAATAATTCCTGAGATTAAGGCAGTGACGATTATGGTTACGATGTTATCCATAAAATCTACCTCTTTCTTATTTTATTTTCAATGTACAGATAATATATATAACTAATTATTTTAGAATATATTTTAACTTACTATACTATTTTATACATATTATTGTAAACTGTCAAGTGTTTTTGCAGAATTTAAAAAAAGAAGACCTTAAAAAAGTCTCCTTTATATATAATATATTTATTTATTGTTGTGATTTTGACGCATCTTTTAATAACTCAAGTTGAGAAATAAGTAAAGATTCCATCTTAGCCTTATATATATCAAATTGTTTTTCTAAATCGTCTAACTCTTTTTGTTTTAGCTTTATTTCAGAATTTATTTTAACAAGTTCCTCTTTAGCAGAAGTTTGAGCTTCAGTTATAATCACTTCTGCCTGTTGCTTTGCAACTTTTTTTACATCTTCTGCCGTAGTTTGCGCCATAACTAAGGTATTTTGAAGTGTTGTTTCCATTGATTTGTATTTAGTAAGTTCTGCGTTCATATTTTCTATCGTTTGTTTTGCATCTGTTGCCTCTTTATATATTTTTTCATAAGCAACAGTTAACTCATCTAAAAAGTCATCAACCTCTTCTGGATTATATCCATTGATTGCTCTCTTTGAAAATTTTTTGTTTTCTATGTCTAATGGTGTAATCATAATTTTTGCTCCCTCCTGACAATTTCCTTGCCACTAATTTGTAGCGCCACATATTATAATAAAACAAATAAAGGCGAAACCTAACTTTAATTTCGCCCTTAATTTATTTAATATATACTATTTAAGCCATGATACAGAAAGTTTACTCTTTACTTCTTCTCTGCCCATCTCATTAGCTATGTCATAATTTGCTGGCGCAATTAAAAATATTGAATTAGATATCTTTTGTATATGACCATTTAAAGCGTAAACTCCACCACTTATGAAATCTACTATTCTTCTTGCAACATCTTTATTAACATATTCTAAGTTAACAATGCAAGATTTTCTTTCTTTTAAATATTGGCAAATTTCCTCTGATTGTTCAAATGTTGTTGGTTGTGAAATCACCATTTTTATTTGATTTGCCTGTGGCATATTTACTACTTTATTTTTTCTTCCGAATAATTTTCTTTCTTCTTCTTCCTCTTCTTCTTCTTGTACTACGTCTTCATTTTCTATATCTTCCTCTTCATCTTCTGATTCAATTCCTAAGAACCCAAAAACTTTGTTCATTAAATTACTTCCTGGCATGAATAAAACCCTCCTAAATTTTTCCTTTGTAATTTTCTATATATAGTATCTTACTTTTCTTTCGATTTGTCAATACTTTTTTTGCCTGTAATTTAATTTTAATCTTTTTGTAACACTGTTGTAACACTATCTATTGTTTTCAACTGTAAGTTCGTCATATAAATTAATGCTTTTCATATTTGATACTTCTTCTTCGGCATATCCAAGTTCTACAAGTTCCTGTACTTTATAGCTTTCTATTATAGCATAATTTTCGTTTTGGCGAAGTATTTTTACATATATTTTATCCTTATATCCTACTCTATTTCTTATTACATAATAAATATCATTTTCCTTTATTAGCGCATCATTAGGCACCTTTAACCCAGAAGCACTCCACCAAATTACATCTAATGATATTTTTCTATAAAGAATTAGCTTTTCAACTCCCTTACTGATTTTGAAAATTATCATAATATCCCCATTTTCTTGCAAAGATGTATACGAAATTTCAGCACTAATTTCTGTCATATCAGAAAGTCTAAGAGTTACAGTATCTCCGTACTTTGGCATTTTTTGCTTCTTCTGAATCTAAGAATACTGCTATATAACACTCAAAATTATTTACAATTTTTCCTGCTTCTTTACTCGTAGAAATCATTTGACCAGTTTTTAATTTATATCCTTCTAAAAGTTTTTGGTTTATATTTTCAAAATTATTAGGATTTAATTCTTCCTCTAAGCCATCTATTCTATACGATACAACTCCACTTATATCTGTTTTTATATATTCTTGACCGTTATTAAGCTCCTCCTCGCATTTTTTTCTTTCCTTTATCAAACTATTAATATGTGAACCTGCTGGGCTGAGCTCTCCTGCAATTTTTGCCTTTTTTATTAATATTTCAGAAATCATAGATTTGTATTCAATAATTTCTTCTATGTTGTTAGTATCTAGTATATTATTTAAGTAATCCTGTATTTGTTTATCTAAAAGCTGAATATCTGCCGAATATATATCAGTTTGTCCCTCCATCGCATTTTGTATTTCTTTGTCTAAATCTGCAATTTTTTGTGTAAGACTTGATTCATTTATGCTGTAATATCTAAAAACATTGTCTCCTTTTGACACCTTTTCTCCGTCTTTTTTTATTTCAACAAGCCCATTTTTATAATTTTCACCTGACAAAACCTTTTCTTCTCTAATTATATATCCGCACAGTTGATTCTTCTTCATATATTTTGCCATTTTCAACAATAAATATGTCTGAAGGTTGTATAATAAGCACAATTAAGCTGTAAACAAAGCATAGCAAAATAACAGCTATAGCAAAAATAGCTATTAACGCAACTGCTTTTTTACCATTATTTGTCTCATTATACTTATCTTTCATACGTTTTTTTCAAATTCCTCCATTATTTTTCCTAGGTTTTCTTCATTATCTTTTTCCATATCAAGCCAAATCGTATCTTTTATTTTTCTAAACCACGTAAGCTGTCTTTTAGCATATCGTCTGGTTTCCTGTTTGATTTTTTCAATCATTTCTTCTTTTGTAATTTTGCCATCTAAATATTGCTTTGTCTCTTTATATCCAAGTGCCTGCATTGCAGTTGGATATTCCTTATATTTTTCTAAAATATTTCTAACCTCGTCGATTAATCCATCTTCAATCATTATATCAACTCTTTTGTTGATTTTTTCATATAATTTTTCTCTATCAAGGTTAGTAACAAATACTTTATATTCAAACTCAGTTTCTTCTTTTCGCGTCTTTTTTTCTAATTCTGTCTTAGTCATACCAGTTTGTTTATATATTTCTAAAACTCTAATTATCCTCTTTTTGTCATTTCTACTTATGTTTTTCATTGCCTCTTCATCAATTTTAACAGCCATCTCATACAGCTTGTCTAAATTTTCATTTGCATCTTTTTCAAGCTCTTCTCTATATTTTGCGTCAAATTCAACTTCATTATATTCTATTTCATAAATAAGAGAATTAATGTATAAGCCGTGTTCCTCCAACAATTATAGGAACTTTTCCTTTATCTAATATTTTTCGTATGCAAGAAGTTGCCTCTTTTTGATATTCTGCAACACTATATCTCATGCAAGGTTCTACAAAATCTAACATATAATGTTTAATTCCTTGCATTTCCTCCTTTGTAGGCTTAGCACTTCCAATATCCATATATTTATATATCTGCATAGAATCTGCTGATACAATTTCTCCATTAATTCTCTTTGCCAGTTCTATCGAAAGTGCTGTTTTTCCGCGATGCAGTTGGTCCGCATATTACTATAATCTTCGGCTTAGACATAACTTCTTCCTTCCTAATATTTTGCTATCCTAATAAATCGTTTATAAAACTTCCTATATAATTCGATTCAAAAATAAAAATTAATATAATTGCAATTAAAATAATTATTAATTTTTTTCCTGCTTTATCTGTTGAAATAACTTTGTCTTTAACTTTACCTAACGTATTTCCAATTGAAGAAATAACTATCATTGCATTAATTGGAGTAAATATCATTTTTATAACTCCTAAAGTATCGTCAATTGCATTTTGATTATCTACATGGATATTCTTAGCTTTGCTAAGACATATAATATTTGTAACAAAATACATTGCAATCATTCCAATAATTATATAGAGGATTCTTTTCTTTGGTTCAAAGGAATTTGTATTATGATAGATGGTAACACAAGATATTGCAAATATTACAACTGCTATTACTTTTATTACTGTCATTATTTTTCCTCTCTTTCTAAATACTATTGTTTCAAAATTTTCCTTTATTTTCTTCTTGCAAATTTCTTTTCTATATCAGACTTACTAAGTTTTATCGCAGTAGGTCTTCCATGAGGACAAGTAAACGGATTTGGAAGTTTTAATAATTGTTCTAAAAGGCTTGTAACCTCTTCCTCTGTAAGTGCCATATTTGCTTTAACCGCAGCTTTGCATGCAATAGTTGCAATAAACCTTTCCTCTATTTCTTGTTTTGCCGTTCTTGCAACAGTATTTATTTCGTCTAATGTTTCTAAGAATAATTCCTTAGTATCTAAGTCTAGGCATATATTTGGAACTCCTGTAAGTTTTATTGTGTTTTCTCCAAACTCTTCAAGTACGAATCCTGCCTTCTCAAATTTGTCAAAATTATCTCTTGCAATATCCATCTCTTTGTGTGTTAAAGTAATTATATCAGGAAGTAACATAAGCTGAGAATTTTTTTCTCCCTCTGAATAATAATTCTCTTTAACCTTCTCATACATTATTCTCTCATGTGCTGCATGTTGATCTAAAATATATAGTTCATCCTTGATTTCAAGTATTATATAAGTATTAAATGCAATACCTATAAACTTATATGGTATTTTGCCTTGCTCTTTATCTTCTTCCTCAAGTATATTAATATTTTCATTTACAATATCTTGCGCACTTGAATTTGCCTTTTCTTCCTCTTCTTTCTTTTTTGTAGCAAGTGTCTTTCCAAAAATTTGTGCATACATATCGTCAAACTTTTGCTCAAAAGACTTTTCTTCCTTCTTTTCCTCTACATCTTCTTTATTTCTTTCTTTTACAATATCTGCAAGGATATTTCCTGGAGTTATTGCTTCACTATCGCTTTCCTGATTTTCTATAGACACATTAGTATCTTTTGTAGGGTCTTCTGCAAATTTTTCTATTTCCTTAACATCAATTTCCTTTGTTTCATATTTTTCGTCAGCAGAATCTGCATTTTCATTATTTTCAACATTTATATCGTCTACTTTGTACTTTTCTTCTTCCTCTGAAACCTGTGTATACTCTTCTTTTACAAATTCTTCTATATTTTCCTCAGCCTTTGTTGAAATTTCTGATAATTTTTCTCTTATTTGCTCTGCAGTAAGAGATTTTCCCATTTGCATTAGTTCTTGTATAGTATTTTTTATTTTCTCCTTATTGTCCATATTATCATTTTGTTCATTTTCTTGATTTTGAATATTCTCAGCATTTTGTACATCTTCTATTTCTGCCTTAGGCTCTTCTACATTTTCTGTTATACTTTCCTCGTCATTTTTTAACTCTTCTTGAGCATTTTCTTCTTGATTTTGTGCAACATTATTTTCATTTTCAGGCAAATTATTGCTTCCTAGCTCTTTTTGAATTTCTTTTTCTTGTTTGCTTCTAAATATGCTTTCTATTACGTTATTGCTTCCAAAATCATTATCAGGATTAACACTTTTGCTAATTCTTCTGAATAGATTAGATATAGAATTTTTCTCTTCTGGAATTATTTCCTCTCTTTTTTCTATTTTCTGTTCGCTATCCTCATTTTTTTCCTTTTCAAGTTTTCCAGTAATTTGTGTCTCAGAATTAGCAATTAATTCAGCCTTTAATAAAGTATCTTGAATCGCATAATAAACAGCCTTAAAAACCTTTTGTTCCTCTTCAAATCTAACTTCAAGTTTTGCTGGATGAACATTTACATCTACTGTGCTAGGTGACATTTCAAGATTTAATACCAAAAATCCAAACTTTCCAATTGGAATCATACCCTTAAATGCTTTTTCTGTAGCATTAGACAAAATTCTATCCCTTATATATCTTTTATTAACAAAGAAAATTTGATTTCCTCTATTTGACCTTGCAATCTCTGGTTTTCCAACAACACCACTGATGGTTATTCCTTCATAAGTGTAATTTACATTTAAGCAAGCAGATGCAACACTTTTTCCATAAATACTATAAATTACATTTTTTATATCTCCATCCCCAGTTGTTTGTATAATTGGTTTTCCTGCGTTTATCAATTTGAAAGAAATATCTGGATTAACAAGAGCAAGTCTTGTTATTACATCTTCAATATATCCTGTTTCTGTATAATCTTTTTTTAAGAATTTATATCTTACTGGTGTGTTATAAAATAGATTTTCAACTGTAATTGTTGTCCCATTAGGGCAACCAATTTCTTCAACTTCCTTTACATCTCCGCCTTCTACAACTATTCTATGTCCAACTTCTGAATTATTTGTTTTTGTCTTCATTTCAACTCTTGCAATTGCTGCAATGCTTGCTAATGCCTCACCTCTAAATCCCATAGACTTTACTTCGTTTAAATCGTCTGCGTTCCTTATTTTACTTGTTGCGTGTCTTTCAAAAGATAGCTCTAAGTCTTCTTTTTCTATTCCTTTTCCATCATCTGTAATTTTTATATATGAAATTCCACCATTTTTTATATCTATACTTATATTTTTTGCTCCTGCATCAATAGAATTTTCTACCATTTCTTTTATAACAGATGCCGGTCTTTCTATAACCTCTCCTGCTGCTATTTTATTTATAGTTAATTCGTCTAAAACAACTATATTTCCCACTTTTTTAAGCCTCCT
>CANRAW010000031.1 GCA_947628715.1 uncultured Clostridia bacterium | reverse complement strand
TAGTGTAAATCAATAAATTTAATTATACTACAAATTTTTTTATAGAAATTTGTTTCACATCATTGACATATATACATTTTTTACGTAAATATAGCGATTTTTCTATTGATTTAAAAGAATAAATGTAGTATAATTAAACAATATATTGAATAATAAAGAAAGGTGCAAATAACTATGATAAGTATAACTTTGAAAGATGGAAGTAAAAAGCAAATTGAAAAAGAAATTTCAGTTTTAGAACTTGCAAAAAGTATAAGTGAGGGACTTGCAAGAAATATGACTTCAGCATTAGTAAATGGCAAAGTCAGAGATTTAAGATATAAGCTAGAAGAAGATTCAGAGGTAGAAATTTTAACCTTTGATAATAGCTTAGAAGGAAAAAAGGCTTATTGGCATACGACCTCTCATATAATGGCACAAGCAGTAAAAAGATTATTTCCAGAGGTTAAACTTGCAATAGGACCTGCAATTGATGACGGATTTTATTATGATTTTGATACTGAAAAGCCTTTTTCAGAAGAAGATACACAAAAAATAGAAGAAGAAATGCAAAAAATAATCAAAGAAAATATTACTATAGAGAGATTTTCTTTACCTAGAAAAGAAGCATTAGAATTAATGAAAAATGAACCATATAAAGTAGAATTAATTGAAGAATTACCAGAAGGAGAAGAAATCTCATTTTATAAACAAGGTGATTTTACAGACCTTTGTGCAGGACCACACCTAGAAAGCACAGGAAAAATAAAAAAAGTAAAAATTTTATCTTCTTCAGGTGCATATTGGAGAGGTAGCGAAAAAAATAAAATGCTACAAAGAATATATGCAATATCTTTCCCAAAACAATCTGAATTAGACGAATATATTACTGCATTAGAAGAGGCAAAATTAAGAGACCATAGAAAAATAGGAAAAGATTTAGAATTATTTATGACTCACCCATTAGTTGGCTCTGGTTTACCTATGTATTTACCAAATGGAGCAACGGTAAGAAGATTGCTAGAAAGATATATTCAAGATAAAGAGGTAAAACTTGGATATAAACATGTTTATACACCATCTATGGCAAATGTTGATTTATATAAGACGAGTGGACATTGGGAACATTATAAAGAAGATATGTTTCCAGTAATAAAAATGGATAATGAAGAATTAGTTTTAAGACCTATGAATTGTCCACATCACATGCTTATATATAAAAATAAAATGCACTCATATAGAGAGCTTCCAATTAGAATTGGCGAGCTTGCTCATGATTTTAGATTTGAAGATAGTGGAAGCGTTTGTGGATTAGAAAGAGTACGTGAAATGTGCCAAAATGATGCACACCTTTTTGTTAGACCAGACCAAATAAAGGAAGAATTTGCAAAAGTTGTAGATTTGATTTTGTCTGTTTATAAAGATTTTGGATTTAATAATTATACGTTTAGATTATCTTTACGTGATAAAAATAATAAAGAAAAATACTTTGATGATGATGATATGTGGGAAATGGCTGAATCACAACTTAGAGATATTTTAACACAATATGGCTTACCTTTCTATGAGGCTGAAGGGGAAGCAGCATTTTATGGACCAAAACTTGATGTTCAAATAAAAACTGCAGTAGGACATGATGTAACTATTTCTACATGCCAGCTAGACTTTTTATTACCTCAAAGATTTAAGCTAGAATATATAGGAGAAGACCGGAGCACCACATAGACCAGTTGTTATACACAGGGCAATACTTGGTACGTTTGATAGATTTTTAGCTTTCTTAATAGAAGAAACAAAAGGAGCTTTTCCAATGTGGCTTGCACCAGTACAAGTAAAACTTTTACCTATATCAGATAATCAGATTGAGTTTGCTTCTAAGATTAAAGAAGATTTAGAAAAAAATGGTGTTAGAGTAGAGTTAGACGATAGAAATGAAAAAATAGGTTATAAAATTAGAGAAGCACAGATGCAAAAAATACCATATATGCTTGTTGTAGGAGAAAAAGAAGTAGCAGATAATCTAGTTAGTGTACGTTCGAGAAAGCAAGGCGATTTAGGACAAATGAAGGTAGAAGAGTTTAAAGAAAAAATATGTAGCGAAATAAAGAATTTTGTTTTGGATTAAAAAGGAGGAAAAAATATGATAGTAATTGGATCAGATCATGGAGGATTTAAGTTAAAAGAGGAAATTAAGAAATATTTAGATGAAAAGGAAATAAAATATATTGATAAAGGATGTTTCTCAGAGGAAAGCGTAGATTATCCAGCAATTGCGAAAGAAGTTGCAAAGGAAGTATCTAATAAAAATGCAGATACAGGAATACTTATATGTAGATCTGGAATAGGTATGTCTATGGTTGCAAATAAATTTAAGGGAGTTAGATGTGCTGTATGCTATCAAGAACAAACTGCAAAATTCGCAAGAATGCATAATAATGCAAATGTTTTAGCTTTAGGAGCTGATTATATTACAACAAATGAAGCAATTTGTATAATAAGACAATTTCTTGCAACTGAGTTTGAGGGCGGAAGACATGAGGCTAGAGTTAATTTAATTAGTGAAATTGAAAAAGAAAATTTTAAGTAGAAGGAAGGCTAAAATATATGGGAAAAAAAGTAATATTAAGTGGAATTCAAGCAACTGGTAATTTGACACTTGGCAATTATTTAGGAGCAATAAATAATTGGAAAAAAATGCAAGAGGATTATCAGTGTAATTATATGATAGCTGATTTACATACTTTAACTATAAGAAATAATCCAGAGGATTTAAGAAAAAATACGTTGGAACTTTTGGCGTTGTATGTGTCAGCTGGTATTGATCCAGAAAAAAGTAACATTTTTTTACAATCGCATGTACCAGCACATGCTGAACTTGCTTGGGTGCTTAATTGTTATACATATATGGGTGAGCTTTCAAGAATGACACAATTTAAGGATAAATCTGCAAAACATGCAGATAATATTAATAGTGGTTTATTTACCTATCCTGTTCTTATGGCTTCAGATATTTTACTATATCAAGCAGATTTAGTGCCAGTTGGAGAGGACCAAAAACAACATTTGGAACTAACAAGGGATATTGCTAATAGGTTTAATGCAATATATGGAGAAACTTTTAAAATACCTGATGGATATATACAAGGTGTTGCAGCTCGTGTTATGGGCTTACAGGAGCCTAAGTCGAAAATGAGCAAGAGTTCGACTATTCCTAATGATGCGATTTTCTTAAAGGATGAGCCTGATGTTATTCTTAAGAAATTTAAAAAATCTGTTACTGATTCTGAAAATGTTGTTAGATTTGATACAGAAAATAAGCCAGGAATTAGTAATTTAATGTCTATATACAGTGCAATAACTGGAAAGTCAAAAGAAGATATTGAAAAGGAATTCGAAGGAAAAGGATATGGCGATTTTAAAACTGCTGTTGCAGAGTGTGTAATTTCAGAGCTTAGACCTTTGCAAGAAAAATACAAAGAGCTTATACAAAATCCTGATTATTTGGAAAAAATATATAGAGATGGAGCAAGAAAGGCTACAGCTATATCAGAAAATACTTTAAGAGATGTATACCAAAAGATAGGATTAGTTAGTTAGAGAAAGGATAATACATGTTTACAGATTATGTAAAAATAACAATTAAATCTGGAGATGGCGGAAATGGTGCAATAACTTTTAGGCGTGAAAAATATGTTGCTGCTCGGTCGGACCTGATGGAGGAGATGGCGGAAATGGAGGCAGTATTTATTTTGTTGTTGACCCAGATTCTAATACTCTTTTAGAATTTAGATATAAGAAGAAATTTAAAGCGGAAAATGGGCAAAATGGAAGCGGTGGACATTGTTTCGGAAAGTCTCGGAGAAGATTTATATATTAAGGTTCCTATTGGAACGGTTGTAAGGGATGAAAAGACAGGCAAAGTGCTTGCAGATTTATCTGAAAAGAATCAAAAGGAGCTTATTTTGTCTGGTGGTAGAGGTGGAAAAGGTAATTCTCATTTTGCAACTTCTACAAGGCAGGCTCCAAGGTTTGCACAAGATGGAGAAAAAGGAGCAGAAAAGGATGTTATTCTTGAGCTAAAACTTTTAGCTGATGTTGGACTAATTGGTTTCCCAAATGTTCGGTAAGTCAACATTTTTATCTGTTGTTACTTCTGCTACGCCTAAAATTGCTGATTATCATTTTACAACTATTATTCCAAATCTTGGTGTTGCAAAAAATGAGTATGGTGATAGTTTTGTTATTGCTGATATACCAGGAATAATAGAAGGAGCAAGTGAAGGCGTTGGTCTTGGAACAGATTTTTTAAGGCATATTGAAAGGACAAGATTACTTTTACATTTTGTTGATGTTTCTGGGCAAGAGGGTAGAAATCCAGTAGAAGATTTTTATATTATACAAAATGAGCTAAAAAAATATAATGAAAAACTTAGCAAGAGAAAGCAGATAATTGTTGCAAATAAGATTGATGTGATGCAAGATAATAGACTATATGAGGAGCTTGCAAAAGTTGCTAAGAAGGAAAATATGGAGATATTTAAAATATCTTCTGCAACTAAACAGGGCGTAAATGAACTTATGAAGTATGTATCAGAGTGCTTAAAGACTCTACCAAAAGAGGAACTTGTTGATATAGAGGATAAAATTGTTTATACTATGGAAGAGGAGAAAGAGTTTGAGGTAGAAGTTAACAAAAATGAGTTTATCGTAAAAGGACCAGCTATAGAAAGGTTAATGAGAAAAGTTAATATTCAAGATAGAGAGTCTATGTATTATTTACAAAAGTGCTTAGTTTCTATAGGTGTCGATAATGAATTAAGAAGACTTGGAATCAAAGAAGGAGATACTGTTAAAATTTTAGACTGGGAGTTTGAGTGGTATAACTAATATATTTTAAAGGAAGCTATATGTAAAAATATGGCTTTCTTTTTTTGAATTTTTTTGTAGAATTTTATAATATATTGGTGTATAATTAATATAGAACAAAAGAAAGAGGTTCGTATATTGCCTCGGAAAGGAACGATTGTATTATGGGGGATGTAGAGGAAAAAAATAAAACCAAAAAGGGTTATAAGGTAGCAAAATGGTTTTTAATAACTGTAATTATTTTATTGCTGGTTATAGTTATTTCAATCAATTTATGCTCTATTTTTTTACAAAAAAATAAAAATTTAATTATCGAAGCAAATACAAAGTCTATAATAGGTAATGAGGAAAATATTGAGTATGGCAGTAAAATGACGTATTCAGATATTGTGAATAAATTAGTGGTGACAGAGGGCTTGTATGAAGGAAGCCAAATGAGAATATATATTAATGATGTTTTATTAAAAGATGGTGATGAATATGTATTTGATAAAAATGGAGATATAAAGTTAGACATTAATATTTTGACAAGTGCTGTTCCTATTTTAATGGAAGATATAAGTATTGATAAGCAGTTTATTTGGAAGGTAAGTGATACTAAACTTCCTGTGTTAGAAGGGGTACAGGATGTTGAAATAGAAGAAGGTTCAGATATTGATGTTAAAGCTAATATAAAGGCTAAAGACGAAGTTGATGGAGAATTAGAAGTTACAGTTGAGGGAGAGTTTGATAAAAATGTAGCAGGTACATATACTTTAACTGCTAAAGCTGTTGATAAAAACGGAAATGCTGTTTCTAAGGAGTTTAAATTGACTGTTAAGGAAAAGCCAAAGGAAGAAGAAATAAAGGAGGAAACGTCTAATAATAAAGTAAGTTCTAATAATACGTCAAAGAATACATCAAAAAATACAACAAATAATAATAGTAACAAAGGAAGTAGTAGCAGTAACAATAATAGTAGCAATAATAATTCTAATAGTGGAAATAGTAATAAAGGTAGTGAAAGTAATAATCAAAATACTAATGGAAATTCAAGTTCAAGTAGTTCTAACGAGACAGAAGATTTAACTGCAACAAAGGCTGGAAGACTTACTCTTGCAAAGCAGGAAGCAAAAAATGTTGCCAAGAAGATTATAAAGTCTGGTATGACTAAGGAACAAAAGGGAAGAGCAATTTGTGATTATATTACGAATAATGTTGCAACTCAGACAAATCAATCTTCAGAAGCATACAAAACGAATTTTGGAAATGAGGCTTATGCTGCACTTGTATTAAAAATTGCAGCATGTTCAGGTCGTTGCAAGGCTGCTGTTCTATTATGTAATGAAGCTGGGCTTAAATGTGAACATGTAAATCAAGGGCAGTGGACGCATCAATGGCTTAGAGTAGAGATTGAAAATGGAAAATGGGTTGTAATGGATCCACAAATTGGTCTTTTTGGTGCTGATAAACACCCATTGGAGTATGAATAAAAATGAGGGGCTGATTTTTATAAAAAAAGTTTGTTATTGTGTTACTATAGTTTTTATTGTTGCTTTTATAATTATTTTACCTACAAAATTGGAAAATAAAAATTTGAGTAATACTAATGTAATTTTAGATAATGAAAATATATCTGAGGAAGAAACTTCAGTTTCTTCCTCAGATAAGGTTAATGCTGATGTGTTTGAAAGCAGTAATATACCAGATGAAATTTTGCAGAAAATGATTGGTAATTCGATACCTGAAAAAAGTAAAAATAAAGTTGATATAAGTAATTTATCATATTTGAAAATTACTTATTTTGGTTTTGATAATGAAAGTCACATAGGCGAAATGATTGTAAATAAAAAACTTGCGAGTGAAGTTTTAGATATATTTAAAGAGGTTTATGAGAAAAAATACCCCATTGAGAAAATTAGATTAATTGACGTGTATGGTGCAGATGATGAACTATCGATGCAAGATAATAATACATCAGCTTTTTGCTATAGAGTTGTTGCTAATACGAGTAGTTTGTCAAATCACTCTTACGGTAATTCAATTGACGTTAATCCTTTATATAATCCGTATATTTCTGGAAAAATTATTTCTCCAAATAATGCTAAGGAATATGTAGATAGGACTATTAATAAAATTGGGGTTATAAAAAAGGGAGATGACCTTTATAATGCTTTTATCAGCCGAGGATGGACATGGGGCGGAGAGTGGAAAAACAAAAAGGATTATCAACATTTTGAAAAGGAAGTATAAGATAGGCATGAGAAATTTTTAAGCAGTTATTCATTAATTTTGGCAATAAAGGAATTTAGTTAAAGTTACTTGATTTTTATTAATTAATATACTATAATCATATTAATATGCCATTGTAGCTCAGTTGGTAGAGCAACAGATTCGTAACCTGTAGGTCGGGAGTTCGATTCTCCCCAGTGGCTCCATTTAAGTCTTATTTTTTTTAAAATTTTTACATTTTTACTCTGCTACTTTTTAATAATACCACAAGCAATTTTTTTACCAGAATTTCCACTAGATTGAGTAGTAAAGTCATCTGGCATATCGTGAATAACTATAGCTTTTCCAAGAATATCTTCAATTTTAAATTTATTTAATAAAACAGTCATATATGCGTATCCATTGTTTTCAATTAATGGTGGTAAATCGCCCACATGAAATGGGTGAGGACAATTGGTAGGATTATAATGCCCTTTTGAATTAGAAAATTCATCGGTCATATTTCCAGTACAGGAATTTCCCTCGTGTATATGAAATCCAAAGAATCTACCTTTGCACTTATTTGTTGATTGAGGCAAATTATCAATTTTTGCAGTAATAATTACACCATCGTTACTTTCGTTAAAATAAACTGTTCCAGCTATCTTAGGATATTCTTTACCACCTTTTATAATTGCCTTTGCATTATGAAAAATATTTAATATCATATTAACACCTCACTATATAATATGATATAATCATATAAACATATATACGATTTTGTACATAATTTTTTATTTTATGAAAATAAATAGTATATAATGGGTAAAAAAGGGAGGGATTACATTGAATAATTCAGCTTTATTGATTATAGATATGCAAAATGTATATTTACCAGAAAATGAGTGGGCATGTGATAAAACGAGAAATGCAATTAAATATATAGAAGATAAAATAAAAGATTTTCCTGAAAATCATATATTTTTTATAAAGCATATTGCGTCAAAAAATCCTAAAGGCGTATGGGAAGATTATAATAACAAGTATGCTGAAATTAACTCAAATGAATATTTATGTGATTATGTACCTGAATTAAAAAAGTATATAACAAATGATAATTTATTTATAAAGAGTGAATTTTCGGCTCTTAGTAATAAAAATTTATTAAATGTATTAAGTAATTTTGATACAATATATATTACTGGAGTAGTAGCAGAGTGTTGCATATTATCAACAATTTTTGACCTAATTGATATGGGAAAGAAAATAGTATACTGTAGTGGCGGAATAGCTGGAAAAAATGAACATAAAGAAAATTCAGTAAAAGATGTGCTAGAAGAATTATCTCCATTACATGTCATATTTGAGTAATGAAATCTACTTATTTTTATTTAATTCCTTATAAATTAAGCAATTTGAATATATTGATGTTATAAATAAAATAAAGGTAGTAAAATAAAAATAGTAAACTACATATTTTAATAAGCTAAAATAGAACGTTACAAATGACAAGAAGATATCATAAATTGTTGAAGTATGACCAGAAAATAACATTGGCAAAGCAAAAATTGTCAAGGTAAATGTAATAATGCTTAATCCAATGCCGACTACTATATATAATACGGCAATTATAATTAAGCATAAGTCAATTTTACTTAAATATTTATATAGTTTATTATTTTTAATCTTTTTTTGTGTGTTTTTATAAAATTCTTTGTTATTTAATTTACGTACTAACACAATGTTTCTAATTTTAAAAAATACCATAGCAAAAAATAATATATAAAAAAGACACACAACTAATTGATAAAATACATTTGTTATCATTTATAATTTCCTTTTCTAAAGTAATTAATAAAATTATACAACACAATAAAAAAGTATGTCAATATCAGAAAAATATAATTGAAAATCATTTTTATATATGTTAAAATAAACCAAAAGGAGAAAAATGATATGTTAGAAAATATAGATGTTTTATGCCATAGTTGTATTAAATTTAATATGGAGAAGATAATTTATATAGATCCATTTAAAGTAAAAAAAGAATATAAAGATGCAGATATTATTTTTATTACACACTCACATTATGACCATTTCTCAGCAAAAGATATAGATAGAGTAAAAAAAGAAAATACAAAAATTGTACTTACTAAAGATATTGAAAAAGATGCTATTAAATTAGGTTTTGAAAAAGAAAATATACTAGTTGTAGAACCTAACCAAAGTTATACAATAGAAAATATAAAAATAAAAACAATTCCAGCTTACAATACAAATAAAGGTTTTCATCCAAAAAGCAATAATTGGGTAGGATATATTATTTACATAAATGGAATTTCATATTATATTGCGGGAGACACAGACATAACAGAAGAAAATAAAAATGTAAAATGCGATGTGGCTTTTGTACCAATAGGTGGAACGTTTACAATGAATTATAAAGAATCAGCCGAATTAATAAATGAAATAAAACCTAAAGTTGCAGTACCTATTCATTATGGCGAAATTGTTGGAACAAAAGAAGATTCAGAAAGATTTAAAAATTTAGTAGATAAAAGTATAAGATGTGAAATATTGTTATAAAAATATGTCTTTGTATATGTTACTTTATTGACATAAAACATATAATGTCATATAATCTTTATAAGTTTGTATATACAATTTAAAAGGGGGAATTTAGATTGAATAGAAATGTTGTTATTGGTGGAGCATGGCCTTATGCAAATAGTTCATTGCATTTAGGACATTTGGTAGCATTATTACCAGGTGATTTTTTAGCAAGGTATCATAGGAAAATGGGAGATAGAGTTATTTATGTTTCAGGAACAGATTGCCACGGTACGCCTATCACAATTCGTGCTAAAAAAGAGAATAAAAAACCTAAAGAAATATCTAATTATTATCATGAGGAATTTTCAAGAACATTTGATCAAATGAATTTTTCTTATGACTTGTATACACAAACAGAGGATAATTACCATAAAGAGAAGGTACAAGAAATATTCAGAACAATATATGACAACAATTACATTGCAGAAAAAGAAGAAAACCAACCATATTGTCCAAAGTGTAACAAATTTTTAGCAGATAGAGAACTTGTTTTAACATGCCCACAATGTGGAAATGAAACAAAAGGTGAAGAATGTGATTGTGGATATACTCCTAGTATGGAGGAATTAATTAAATATGGAAAATGCCAAGAATGTGGAACAAAGGTTATAGATAAACCTAATAACAATTTATATTTGCTATTGTCGAAATTACAGCCAGTTATAGAAAAATTCTATGAAGAAAAGAGTGATGGCTGGAGAAAAAATTCACAAAATGAAACATTAAAATATTTAAAGCAGGGATTAATTGATAGAGCTGTTACAAGAGATTTAGAGTGGGGGGTAGATATTCCGGTAGATGGATATGAGAACAAGAAAATGTATGTATGGATTGATGCTGTACTTGGATATACAACTGCTGTAATGAAATATTGTGAAGAACATAACTTAAATTATGATGATTTCTTAAAGGAAAATGATAATGCTTTAATGTATATGGTTCATGGAAAAGATAATATAATATTTCATAGTATTATACTTCCAGCTCTTTTATATTCTATGAAATCTAATATGAAGTTACCAGATAAAATGGTGTCATGTGAATATTTGAATATAAATTTTGAAAAAATTTCAAAGAGCAAAGGAAATGGAATTACTATATTAGATTTAGCAGAACAATACAGTATAGATTCAATTAGATACTTTTTCTTAAGCAACGGACCAGAGAAGAAAGATGGTAATTTTTCAGCTCAGGAATTTAAAATGGTTCATAATTCTGATTTGGTTAATAAATATGGAAACTTTATAAATAGAACCTTAAAATTCAGAGGAATAGAAGAAATAAAAGTTGGAGAAATTGATAAAGATATAGATGCAAAAATTTCTGAAACTTATAAAAATGTTTCAGAAGATATAGAAAGTTTGGAATTTAGAAAGGCTACAGAGGAAATAATTAATCTAGCAGAATATGGAAATAAGTATTATGACGATAAGAAACCATGGGTATTATTTAAAGAAAACGAGAAAGAGTTTAATAATGTAATGTATAATTGTGCAAATATAATTGCAAACTTAGCAAATTTATTTGAACCCGTTATGCCTGATACTTCAAACAAAATAAAAGAATATTTGAAACTCGATTTAAGTAAATGGGAAAAAATTACAATAAAAGAAACAATAAAATTAAACGACATAATGCCATTATTTGATAGAATTAAATAAATAATAAATTTTGCTAAAAAAGCTAGTTACAAAAGTAACTAGCTTTTTCCTTTAATATTACAGTTTCTTTACATTTTTCTTAAAGTAATTGACTAAATTCGACGGTAAATGTTATACTATATTTATGTAAAACCATATATCTTAATACATAAAGAGGGAGAACAAATGAGGATAACAAATATTTTTATTAGAAGACTAATACCTATACAATTAGTTCTAATTGTATTTTTATCTATATTTTTAAATATATTTATTGGCGTAAAAGAAGTAAATGCAGCTACATATACACAAAGCAAAAAGGATGGATTAGATGCGTTTCCAGAAAGTTATCAGACATATCTTAAAAAATTAAAAGAAGTGCATCCAAACTGGAATTTTACGGCTTTTAATACTGGCATGACATGGAATGAATTTATTTCAAAAGAAACAGAATCACATTTAAGAAATACAGTACATAATTCATCAGAAAGTTCGTGGAAATGCTCTTGTGAGAAGGTCGCAAGTGGATACGCGTGTGCGTCACCAGAAATAGTTGCATACTTTGCAGACCCTAGAAATTTTTTAACAGAAACAGGAATTTTTCAATTTCTAGAAATGTCATATAATTCTTCAATACATAAAAAAGATGGTGTAGAAAGTATATTAAAAGGTTCATTTATGGATAAAAGCGTTGACATATCAGGTGGAGCAACAGAGACAGAAGTTCCTGCTAAGCAAAATGGGCAATATATAATGGTTACGCCAGGTACAAAAAATCAAGAAGTTGCAAGTGCATTAGGAATAAAGAAATACAAAGTAACTGATTCAAATAAAAAAACAGTATCTAATTCAAAAAATGCGGCAACTGGTAATATATTTACCAATACTGAATATAATACTTCTTATACAATGGTTGTTCTAGGTGATGTAAATGGAGACGGAGAAGTTAGAGCAACAGATTATATGAAGATAAAAAGCTATATAATGAGTGAAACAACAATGGAAAATATACAAAAAATGGCAGCAGATGTTAACCTAGACGGAGAAGTTAGAGCAACAGATTATATGAGAATAAAGAGTTACATTATGGATTCAACTCCGATTGCTGTAAAAGATACTAAAACAACAACAGGAAAAACAATGAGATATTCAGAAATAATAATGAAAGCAGCAGAAGAGAGCGGTATAAGTCCATATAGTATTGCAATAAAGATATTCCAAGAAGTAGGAAGAAATGGAAGCAATTCTGTTACTGGAACATATTCAGGATATGAAGGATACTATAATTTCTTTAACTTCGGAGCTTATGATGGTGGAAATGCTATCGCAAATGGTTTAAAATATGCTAAAGAAAAAGGATGGAACAACCAATATACGGCAATTGTAGAAGGTGCTAAACTGATGGCTGATTCATATATTAGTGTTGGCCAGAATACAGCTTATTTATATAAATTTGATGTAGTTGACGAAGGTAAAAATGGAACATTTTGGCATCAATATATGACAAATGTTCAAGACCCATCAAGTCAAGCTAAGACTTTATATAATACTTATGCAAATAATAATATATTAGATTTATCGTTGAATTTTGTAATTCCTGTATTTAATGACATGCCTAATATGTGTGGCTTGCCAGGTGGAATTGACCCTAAGGCTTCAAATTCATATTACGTAAATGGTACGGGAGTTTATTTAAGAAGTGAAGCAAGTACTTCTTCAGGAGTTGTAGCAACTCTTACATTTAATGAAGTAGTAACAGTTGAAAACTTTAATGTTGGCAATGCTAACGGTTATGATTGGGCAAAAATAAAAAGGGCAAATGGTACTGTTGGTTATGTTGCAAATAGATATTTAACAAAATGTAATTAATTCATAAGATATAAATTTTAAAGCTACAAAGGAAGGAAGGATACAAATGGAAATAAAAAAATCCTACAAAACGATTTTTTGTTTAGTAATAATGCTGTTTTTAATAATATCATCAGGAACAGTAAGTGATGCGGCGAGCTTTTCAGCAAGTGCATCTAAAAGCACATTAAATATTGGCGATAGCACAACGCTTACAATAACTGTATCAGATTGTGAAGGAAAATTTAGTATAACATCGTCAGACTCAAGTATAGTTAGTGTAAGTTCTGCAAATGAATGGGTAGGAGCAAATGGAAATACATCAACAGTAACATTAAATGCAAAAAAGGCTGGAAAGGCTACAATTACAGTTAAAGCAGTAGATGTATCAGATAAATCATTTAATGAAGTAGGAGGTTCAAAATCGGTTTCAATAACAGTTTCGGAACCTGCACCTCAAAATAATAATAGTAATAATAATAATGGCAGCAATAATAATAGTAATAATAATTCAAAATCTTCTGATGCTAGCTTAAAATCACTAACTATAGGTGGAAAAAATTATTCTAATCCTAAAAAAGACATAACTGTACCTAATGTAAATAGTTCTACATCTTCGATAGAAATAAAAGCTGTTGCTAATGATTCAAAGGCAAAAGTAACAGGCACAGGATTAAAAGAATTAGTAACAGGAACAAATAAATTTACAGTAAAGGTAACAGCAGAAAACGGAAATACTTCGTCGTATGTTGTAAGAGTAACAAGACTTGCAGAAGAAGTAAATACACCAAATGTGGTTGATGATGCGCCTATGCCTGAGGAAAATCTAGAAGAAAATGTAGAAGAAATTGATTTAAAACTTAATAACTTATCTATAGATGGTGTCATGTTAACTCCAGAATTTAACAGTGATGTATATTCATACACTGTATATATAACTGATGAGACAGAGTTAAATGTAACAGCAATACCAAATATAGAGGACGCAATATTGGAAATTACAGGTAATAAAGATTTGGCAATAGGAGAAAATACAATAGTTGTTAAATTAACTAAAAATGAAAAAACGGTTGAATATAAAATTATTGTAAATAAATCAGGAGCAATATTACCAGAAGATGAAATACCAAATGATTCAATAAATCAAGAAGAAAAAAAACAAACTGGATTTATTGGTATGATAAATGACTGGTGGAATACATCAGGACCTATGACGATTGTGTTTTCTGTAACATTAGTATTACTTGGAGTATCTATAATATTTGCTATAATTGCATATAAATATAGTGGTCAGGGTGCTTCTGTAGGAAGACGTCATAAAGATTCTTTCGACGAATTTTAAAAAATATTGCAAAAAATGTAAAAATTTCGAAAAAAGTATTGCAAAATTTTTAATTTTATAGTATAAATAATATATAATTTATAATAATATTATAAAAGGAGAGGCGTATGATGAAATTAAATTTAAAGAAAGTAATGATAGTTGTAACGATTTTTGCTTTAATTTGTTGTGTATCAACTTTAAGTAATGCGAGTGGAACTCCAAATGTAAATGATATATTAGGAGGAAATGATATACAATCTATACCATCTTTACCAGATGGAGATGGAAATAATACAGCACAACCTCAAAATACAGCTCCAACATCAAGTACACCAGCAAATCTTACTCCACTAAATACAAATATTGGAAATAAAACTACTAATACAGCTTTACCAAAAACTGGTGTTGATGATACAATGATGTGGGTACTTATAGGTGTAAGTGCAATAGCTGCTATATACACATACAAAAAAATAAGAGATTATAATATGTAATTATAAATGAACAACTTTATACAAGTTGTTCATTTTGATATATATTTAAAATTCTCTTGCTTTAACGATAGTTCTATAGTGATTATCTATTGAATCACATGTTATTAAAGTAACAACTCTTCTATTGTGTGTATTTTGGTTAATACACTCTAAATCATTTGCAGTTGTTGTATAAACATTATATACAACATAATCAATTGAATTTTGTTGCTTATCATATATTGTTATAATATCTCCATTAACTAATGTTTTAAGTTTGCTAAAAAATGTATCATTCTTATAGTTATGAGCTGCAATACATAAATTTCCAATTTCATTAGGATTTGGACCATAAAATCTACAAGGAGAGATTTTAAGAAGGTCTTTATTCAAATCTGAAAGAATTGGATATGTTATGTTTAATTTTTTTATTTCAATAATTCCAATTGTATTAGTAGAAGAATCTGAAAAATCGTATATTTCTTGATTAGTACGTTTTGCAGTATAGTCAGTATTATTTTTATACAGAGAAGTAATATTATAATTATCAATAATTTTTTGAGAGATTTTTTCAGAGGCATATAAATCATATCTAAAAAACATATAATATATACATACAAAAATTAAAATTGAAAGAACAATAAAAAACTGTAGTAATAATAAATTTTTCTTGTTTTTATTTTCCACTTTTTCAATATGATTTGTATAACTTGGAGTAATTATTATTTGATTCATTATTTAATATATCCTTTCTAAAAAATTAATACTAATGCAAAAATCGACTTTTTTAAAAATGTTTACTTAAATATTGTTCTCTATATTGATAAAAAAATTCGTTTATGCTAAAATAATATTATAGTAGAAAGAAAAGAGGGAGAACGGATGAAAAATTTTACGACATATTTATTTGTAATGTTTATGGCAATGTTTTGGGTTTTTAGAATCATAGTTGCATTTTGTTACAATCTTGGAATTGACTTCATCAGTGTACCTATGGATTTCAATTATGAAATAGTTTTATTATTTTTAACTTTTGTAGCTATGATTTTAGTAATTAAAAGAAGCATGCTAGGAGCAATTATTTATCTTATAGGATATGGACTATATTTTGGAACAGGTATGTATAATGTAGTTATGAAAATAAATGCAGGGGCTACATTAACTGATTATACAGAGTTTATGTTTTGCTTAATTGGAGTTTTATTACCTCTTGCAATATTTTTTGATTTATTACTTGATAGAAATAGAAAAGCACATCCAAAAGATAAAAAGACAGACTGGTTTTATAAGAATAAAGAATTTGATAGAAAATTAGATGAAAGAGCGGACAAGAATCAATATAGAATTTCATAAGCATTAATATAAAATAAACAGATATCTTTTGAAATTAACAAAAATTATGCAAGAACTTCTTAAATGGTGTATTTTAATAAAAATTACAAGACAGCATAATTGACAGTTAAGTAAAAATGAAAAGTCGTGAAGACATAAATGTTGAAGAAAAAGTCCAGCCAATGGACTTTTTCTTTGTATTCTATTTGCATAAAAGTAATATTTATAAAGAGGTGGCAATATTGCACAATAAAAAAGAAATTAATGAACAAGCAGAAAATAAAATGAATATAAACTGGTAAGTTCCACCTTATGTTAAACCATCAACAAACCCTTTATTTATAAGACTTTTATTCATTTTTCTTTTTACATTTTTAGGGTAAAAAATCACTAAAAATTGAAAAAAATTGGGGTAGTTCCACCTTATGTTAAACCTTTGAATAAATCGCACAATTAACTTATGTAATACAATTATATATAATATAAGTAATAAATCAAATAGGAGTGTGATTTATATGAAGAAAATAAAATTAGATAATTTTGAACTTAAAGTAATAATAAATTCATTAAATGAAATGAGAAATAAATTATTAAACCAAAATAAAGAAACAGATTTGATAGATGAACTTCTTTTAAAATATATAAATGTATTAGAAAAATAATATAACTAACATATTCTGAACTGATTAGAGATAGTCAGTTCTTTTTTTATGCCATTTTGAGCATAACTACATAGCCATTATATTTATTTATGATGGCTAAATTTATATAGAAAGGAGGAAATGAAGATGTCACAATGCAAAGTAATTGCAGTTGCGAATCAGAAAGGTGG
>CANRAW010000030.1 GCA_947628715.1 uncultured Clostridia bacterium | reverse complement strand
TTTTAAAATGGATAAAAGAAAATATGCCAAGCCAAATTTACGTAAGTGTAATGACACAATACTTCCCTACGTATAAAGCAAAAGAATATGAGGAAATAAACCGAAAAATAACAAAAGAAGAATACGAAGAAATAGAAAATTACATATATGATTTAGGAATAGAAAACGGGTATATGCAAGACTATTCCGACGAAAATGAAGAACAATACGTGCCAAAATGGGAATATTAAAAAATATTCCCAAAATTTTTCAAACTATTTTGTCCGTAAGGGTTGACAAGTTTAAAAACACCGTGATATAATATTTAACTGAATTATAATCGATAAATAACTTTAAATTCTAAAAGGAGAGGAATTAAAATATGCCTCTATTGCCTAGGGAAACCTATTTTGAAGCGATATTTTTCCATAGACAAATAAGTATATTTTAAGAAGGACTTCTTAAAGATAAATTTTATCTAATGCTTCACAAATTAAAATTTTATTAAGGAGTGAAAACAAATCCATGAAAGATGTTATACACGAAAAATGCGTACGTAAAACGTTCGCAAAAATTGGCGACAGTATTGAAATGCCAAATTTTATTAAAGTGCAAAAAGACTCTTATGAATGGTTCCTAAAAGAAGGATTAGGAGAAGTATTAAGAGACATATCTCCAATTGTAGACTATTCAGGCAATTTAGTTCTTGAATTTTTTGACTACTACATGGAAGACAAAACAAAATACACACTAGAAGAAACAAAAGAAAGAGACGCAACATATTCAGCAAGACTACATGTAAAAGTAAGATTAATAAATAGAGAAACAGGAGAAATCAAAGAGCAAGAGATTTATCTTGGAGATTTCCCAATAATGACAGATAGCGGAACATTTGTAATAAACGGAGCAGAAAGAGTTATCGTTAGCCAATTAGTACGTTCACCAGGCTGTTATTATGCGTCAGACTTTGATAAAACAGGAAAAAAAGTATTTACATCTACAGTAATGCCAATAAGAGGTGCATGGATAGAATATGAAACAGACGCAAACGACATGTTTTATGCAAGAGTTGATAGAACAAGAAGACTACCAGTAACAACACTATTAAGAGCAATAGGACTAACAACAGATGAAGCAATTCTTGAAATGTTCGGAGAAGACGAAAAAATCACAGCAACATTACAAAAAGACACAGTAAAAACTCAAGACGAAGCATTAATTGAAATATATAAAAAATTAAGACCAGGAGAACTTCCATCAGTAGACGCCGCAAGGAATCTATTTAATGGATTATTTTTCGACGAAAGAAGATATGACCTAGCAAAAGTTGGTAGATATAAATTTAATAAAAAACTAGGACTTGCATCAAGAATACAAAACAAAATCGCATTTAATGATATAGTAGACGAAGAAACAGGAGAAGTATTAGTATCAAAAGATGCAGTTATAACACCAGAAATGGCAAGAAAAATACAAGACGCAGGAATAAATATCGTAAATATAAAAGCAGAAAATAAATGCGTAAGAGTTATAGGAAATGGAACAGTTGATATTCATAATGTAGTATCAGTTGATTTAAGTGACTTAAACATAAAAGAAGAAGTAAACTATGAAGTATTAAAACACATATTAGAAACAACAGAAGAAAAAGACCTAAAAAATGCAATAAAAGAATCAATAAACGAATTAATACCAAAACATATAACAACAGAAGACATAATCGCATCTGTAAGCTATCTATTAAACCTAAGCCATGACATAGGCTCAGTAGACGACATAGACCACTTAGGAAATAGACGTATCAGAAGCGTAGGAGAACTATTACAAAACCAATTTAGAATAGGATTAACAAGACTTGAAAGAGTTGTAAGAGAAAGGATGACAATCCAAGACCTAGATGTTGTAACACCACAAACATTAATAAACACAAAACCAATTACATCATCAATAAGAGAATTCTTTGGAAGTTCACAACTTTCACAATTCATGGATCAAACAAACCCATTATCAGAATTAACACATAAAAGAAGAATTTCAGCTTTAGGACCAGGAGGTTTGTCAAGAGAAAGAGCTGGATTCGAAGTTAGAGACGTACATTATACACACTATGGAAGATTATGCCCAATAGAATCACCAGAAGGACCAAACATAGGATTAATCTC
The DNA here is from genome assembly GCA_947628715.1 of uncultured Clostridia bacterium. Lineage (GTDB taxonomy): Bacteria > Bacillota > Clostridia > TANB77 > CAG-508 > JAAWPK01. The sequence continues at coordinate 15,807 of CANRAW010000030.1, read as the reverse complement.
AGCATTATCTTCATTTGCCATAATAAATGAATACGGATTTATTGAAACACCATATAGAAAAATAGATCCAAAAACACACAAAGTAACAGACGAAATAGTATATATGGCAGCTTATGACGAAGACGGACACGCAATTGCACAAGCAAATGAACCAATCGGAAAAGACGGAAAATTTGTAAACAAAAAAATAAAAGTTAGATACTTAGACGAAGTAACAGAAGTATCAGCAGACAAAGTAGACTATATGGACGTATCACCAAAACAATTAGTATCAGTTGGTGCAGCAATGATACCATTTTTAGAGCATGACGACGCAAACCGTGCACTTATGGGTGCAAACATGCAACGTCAAGCAGTTCCATTAATGATAACAGACTCGCCAATAGTTGGAACAGGAATAGAATACAAAGCAGCAAAAGATTCAGGAATAATGATACTTGCAAAAGACTCAGGAGTAATAACAAAAGTTACAGGTGACGAAATAACTTTAAAAACAGATAAAGGAGAAATCCAAAACTATAAATTACGTAAATTCAAGAGAACAAACGGTGGAACTTGCATCAATCAAAAACCAATAGTAGTAAAAGGTGAAAAAGTAAAAGCAGGAGACGTAATAGCAGACGGACCATCAACACAAAATGGAGAAATGGCACTTGGAAAAAATGTTATAATAGCATTTACAACATGGGAAGGATATAACTACGAGGACGCCATACTTCTAAGTGAAAGATTAGTTAAAGAAGATGTATATACATCAATACACATAGAAGAATACGAGTGCGACTGCCGTGATACAAAATTAGGTCCAGAAGAAATAACAAGAGACATACCAAACGTTGGAGAAGACGGACTTAAAGACCTAGACGAAAACGGAATAATAAGAATCGGAGCAGAAGTAAGACCAGGAGACATATTAGTTGGAAAAGTTACACCAAAAGGAGAAACAGAATTAACTGCAGAAGAAAGATTATTACGTGCAATATTCGGAGAAAAAGCAAGAGAAGTAAGAGACACATCACTTCGTGTACCACATGGAGAAGCAGGAACAATCGTAGATGTAAAAGTATTCTCAAGAGATAATTCAGACGAATTAGGCCCAGGAGTAAACCAAGTAATCAGATGCTATATAGCACAAAAAAGAAAAATCTCAGTTGGAGATAAAATGGCAGGAAGACACGGAAATAAAGGTGTAGTATCAAGAATATTACCAGTAGAAGATATGCCATTTATGCCAGATGGAACACCAGTTGATGTTGTATTAAACCCATTAGGTGTGCCTTCACGTATGAACTTAGGTCAAGTTTTAGAGGTACATTTAGGAGGAGCTGCAAAAGCACTTGGATATAAAGTTGCAACACCAGTATTTGACGGTGCAACAGAAGAAGAAATAGTAGAATTACTAGAAAAAGCTGGAAAAAGTCCAGATGGAAAAACAATACTTTATGATGGAAGAACAGGAGAAGCATTTGATAAGCCAATAACTGTTGGAGTAATGTATATGTTAAAACTACACCACTTAGTAGACGACAAGATACACGCACGTTCAACTGGACCATACTCATTAGTTACACAACAACCACTTGGAGGAAAAGCACAATTTGGTGGTCAAAGATTTGGAGAAATGGAAGTTTGGGCACTAGAGGCTTATGGTGCTTCACACACATTACAAGAAATGTTAACAGTTAAATCAGACGATGTAGTAGGAAGAATAAAAACCTATGAAGCAATAGTAAAAGGTGAAAACATCCCAGAACCAGGAGTACCTGCAGGATTTAAAGTATTAATAAAAGAATTACAAAGTTTAGGACTAGATGTAAGACTATATTCTAAAGACAACAAAGAGCTAGAACTAAAAGAAAATATAGACGAAGGTATAGACTTTAACCTAGAAAGAGAACAAGAAAATAAATCAAGAGAAGAAGTAGACGAAGAACTTGCAGCAGCTGGCTATGAAGAAGAAATCTTAGGTGAAGACGAACTATTAGACGACGAAGTTTATGACGATGAAGATATAATAGACGATGACGAATTGTTAGAAGACGAAGACGAGCTTATGGATAGCGACGAAATCTATGATAGCGATTTAGCAGAAGACAATATTCAAAACGACGAAGATATAATTGAATAGGGAGGTACTATTTGTGGACGAATTAGAATTGTTTGATAAATTAAAAATAGGTATTGCGTCTGATGAGAAAATAAGAGAATGGTCAAAAGGCGAAGTAAAAAAACCTGAAACAATAAACTATAGGACACTAAAACCAGAAAAAGATGGTCTATTCTGTGAGAGAATATTTGGACCAGTAAAAGACTGGGAATGTCACTGTGGTAAATATAAAAGAGTTAGATACAAAGGTATCGTATGTGATAGATGCGGTGTAGAAGTTACAAAATCAAAAGTAAGAAGAGAGAGAATGGGACACATAGAGCTTGCTGCACCAGTTGCACATATTTGGTATTTCAAAGGAATACCAAGCAGAATAGCATTACTTTTAGACATATCACCAAGAAGTATAGAAAAAGTAATATATTTTGCATCATATATAGTAACAGATAAAGGAACATCAGGATTAATAAAAGGTCAAGTATTAAACGAAAAAGAATACGGAGAAGCCATTGAAAAATATGGTAGAGGAACATTTAAAGCAGAAATGGGAGCTGCAGCTATTAGAAAATTACTAGAAGAAATTGACCTTGACAAATTATCTGCAAAAATAAAGAAAGAAATAGAAAAATCAAGTGAGCAAAAGAAATTAAAACTTGCAAAAAGATTAGACACTGTAGAATCATTTAGACTATCTGGAAATAGACCAGAATGGACAATAATGAACGTTGTACCAGTAATACCACCAGACCTTAGACCAATGGTACAACTAGATGGTGGTAGATTTGCAACATCAGACTTAAACGACCTTTATAGAAGAGTAATAAACAGAAACAATAGATTAAGAAGATTACTAGAACTTGGAGCACCAGAAATAATAGTAAGAAACGAAAAGAGAATGTTACAAGAATCAGTTGACGCGTTGATAGATAACGGAAGACGTGGAAGACCAGTAACAGGAGCAGGAAACAGAGCACTAAAATCATTATCAGACTTACTAAAAGGAAAACAAGGAAGATTTAGACAAAACCTATTAGGAAAGAGAGTAGACTATTCAGGACGTTCAGTTATCGTTGTTGGACCAGAACTAAAAATATATCAATGCGGTTTACCAAAAGAAATGGCAGTTGAATTATTCAAACCATTTGTTATGAAGGAACTTGTAAAAAGAGGATTAGCACACAACATAAAAAATGCAAAGAGAATGGTAGAAAAATTAAGACCAGAAGTATGGGATATACTAGAAGAAGTTATAAAAGACCATCCAGTATTATTAAACCGTGCACCAACATTACACAGACTTGGTATACAAGCATTTGAGCCTGTACTTGTAGAAGGTAGAGCAATAAAACTACACCCATTAGTTTGTACAGCATTTAACGCAGACTTCGATGGAGACCAAATGGCAGTACACGTTCCATTATCACCAGAAGCACAAGCAGAAGCAAGATACTTAATGCTATCAGTAAATAACTTACTTAAACCACAAGACGGTAAACCAGTAACAGTTCCAACACAAGATATGATACTTGGAAGTTATTACCTAACAATGCAAGTTGACGGAGAAAAAGGAGAAGGAACATACTTTAAAGACGAAGACGAAGCATTACTTGCATACCAAAATGGAGACCTAGAATTACATGCAAAAATTGCAGTAAGAAGAAGCAAAGAAATAGACGGAGTTTTAAAAACTCAAAAAGTAGAAACAACAGTTGGAAGAATAATATATAATCAAGGAATACCACAAGACCTTGGATTTGTTGATAGAAGCAAAGAAGAAAACCTATTCAAACTAGAAATAGACTTCCCAGTTATAAAGAAAAACTTAGGAACAATAGTTGCAAAATGTATTAACAAACACGGCTTTAGCGAAACAGCAGAAGTATTAGACTATATTAAATCAATAGGATATAAATACTCAACAAAAGGAGCAATTACAGTTTCAGTTGCTGATGTAAGCGTTCCAGAAGCTAAAAAAGAAATCCTTGCAAAAGCAGAACAAGAAGTTGACAACGTAACAAAACAATATAAACGTGGACTTATAACAAACGAAGAAAGATACTTGTCAACAATCAAGATATGGGAAAAAGTTACAGACGATGTAACAGAAGCAATGAAAGACAACTTTGACGAATTAAACCCAATATACATGATGGCACAATCTGGAGCAAGACGGAAACATGAACCAATTAAGACAAATCGCAGGTATGCGTGGACTTATGGCAAATACATCAGGTAAAACAGTAGAAATACCTATAAAATCATGCTTCAGAGAGGGACTAGACGCACTAGAATACTTCATATCTTCACACGGTGCAAGAAAAGGTTTAGCAGATACAGCCCTTAGAACAGCAGACTCTGGATACTTAACAAGAAGACTTGTTGATGTAAGCCAAGACATAATAGTAAGAGAAGAAGACTGTGGAACACATGAAGGAATAGTAGTAGAAGACATAAAAGACGGAAATCAAGTAATTGAAAAATTACAAGAAAGACTAGAAGGAAGATTCCCACTAGAAGACATTGTACATCCAGAAACAGGAGAAATACTTGCAGATAGAAATACAATGATAGATGACGAAATTGCAAAGAAAATCGTAGATAGCGGAATAACAAGCGTAAAAGTACGTTCTTCATTAACTTGTAGAACAGAACATGGTGTATGTAGTAAATGCTATGGTATGGGACTTGCAACTCGTTCAAAAGTAAATATCGGCGAAGCAGTTGGAATAATTGCTGCACAATCAATAGGAGAGCCAGGAACACAGCTTACAATGCGTACATTCCACATGGGAGGTGTCGCAGGAGGAGATATAACACAAGGTCTTCCTAGAGTTGAAGAATTATTTGAAGCAAGAAAACCAAAGGGACTTGCAATAATTTCAGAAATAGCAGGAAAAGTAAAAATAAAAGAAGAAGGAAACAAGAAAGAAATTATAGTAAGAGGAAAAGACGACAGCAAGACATACAGTGTACCATTTGGTGCAAAACTTAGAGTAAAAGACGGAGAAGAAATAGAGCCAGGAGCTCAATTAATAGAAGGTTCAATTAACCCAAATGAAATACTTGCAATTAATGGAGCTGAAGGTGTATATAAATATCTAATCCAAGAAGTACAAAAAGTTTATAGAAACCAAGGTGTTGATATTAACGACAAACACATTGAAGTAATTGGTAGACAAATGCTTAAGAGAGTTAGAGTTCAAGACCCAGGAGATACAGGATTATTTGGTGGCTCATTAGTAGATATGTACGAATTTGAAGAAATAAACAAAGAAACTGTAGCAAATGGAGGAAGACCAGCAACAGGATATAGAGCATTACTAGGAATAACAAAAGCATCTCTTGCAACAGAAAGTTTCTTATCAGCAGCATCTTTCCAAGAGACAACAAAAGTATTAACAGAAGCTGCAATAAAAGGAAAATCAGATCCATTAATAGGATTAAAAGAAAACGTAATTATAGGAAAACTTATTCCAGCAGGAACAGGACTATCTTGCTACAAAGACATAAAAATCAACACAGAACAAGAAGAAGAACCACAAAGCGAGCACAATTACGCAAATGTATAAAATATCAAAGTAGTAAATTTTTAAAATTTACTACTTTTTTTTATATAAATAATATGATAGAATAAAGCATAAATATTGAGAAGAACAAAAAGAAGAAGGGAAAACATAAATCATGGAAAAAATAACCGTAAGTGAAATACAAAAAATCTGTAATGCACAAATTGTGTGCGGAAACCTTAAAGAAACGCTTGATAACTTCAAAAAAGATGCAAGAGAAATACAAGAAGGAGACACTTTTGTCGGAATAAAAGGAGAAAAATATAACGGAAGTATGTTCTATGAACAAGCATTTTCAAACGGTGCAAAAGCATGTATAATAGACAATATAAAAATAGACCAAAATGAGGTAGAAAAATATAAAGATAAAATAATTATACAAGTAGAAGACACAATAAAAGCAATACAAGAAATTGCAAAAGCAAAAAGAAAAAAATACAATATACCAGTTATTGGGGTTACAGGCAGTGTAGGAAAAACAAGTACAAAAGATATTATAGCAAGTGTAATGTCGAAAAAATATAAAACTCTAAAAACAATTGGAAACTATAACAACCATATAGGGGTACCATTAACAATACTAAGATTAGAAAACGAAGAATCAGCAGTTATAGAAATGGGGATGAATCACCTAGGAGAAATAAGAACACTTACTAATATTGCAATGCCAACAATGGCAGTAATAACAAACGTTGGAACAGCACACATAGGAGTTTTAGGCTCAAGAGAAAATATATTAAAAGCAAAACTAGAAATATTAGAAGGCATGGAAAAAGAAGGAATAGCAGTAATAAACAACGATAATGACTTATTACACAAATGGTATATAGAAAATAAAGATACAAGAAATATAATGACTTACGGAATAGAAAACGAAAGCGATATAATGGCAAAAAATATAGAATTGACAGAAAATCGGAAGTAAATTTGATGTTGAAATAGAAAATAAAACATACAAAGTAACGATAAATATAGGAGGAAAGCATTTCATAAGTAATGCTTTATGTGCAATATGTGTAGGATTAAAAAATGATATTCCAATTGATAAGATAATAGAAGGAATAGGAGAATTTGAACTTACCAAAAAAAGGATGGAATTAAAAAAGGGAATACATGACTCAAATATAATAAATGACTGCTACAATGCAAACTATGACTCTATGAAATCTGCAATAGAGTATTTAAGCATAGTAAAAGCAAATAAAAAGATTGCTGTTCTTGGAGATATGCTAGAACTCGGAGATATGGAAAAAGAATTACATGAAAAAGTTGGAGAAGAAATATATAAAAACAACATAGACATATTAATTACAGTTGGAAAATCTGCAAAGCAAATTGCAATGAAGGCAAAAGAACTTGGCATGAGTGAAAAAAATATATATTGTTTTGAAGAAAAAGAAAATGCAGTTGAAAAGTTAAGGAATATAATTGAAAAAGGTGATTATATATTAATAAAGGCATCTAATTCGATGCACTTTGAAGAAATTACTAATGCAATCTGTAATTGATTTAATAGAATTTAGCCAGAAAGGAAGTTTCAAATGAAATTAGCTGTAATTTTTGGAGGCAGGTCAACAGAACATGATGTATCTATTGTATCAGGAACCTCAGTCATAAGCAAATTAGACAAAGAAAAATATGAAATAACACCAATATATATAGACGAAAATGGAGAATACTATAAATACACAAAAAACATAAACGAAATAAAAACACTAAAAATAGGCGAAAAAATAGACAATCTAGAAAAAATAGAAAACATAATAAAAATACTACAAAAACAAGACATCATATTTCCCGTATTACACGGAAAATATGGAGAAGATGGAAGCATACAAGGCCTATTTGAAATGATAAAAGTACCATATATTGGATGCAAAGTATTAGCATCAAGTATAGCTATGGATAAAGTATATACAAAAATGATAATAGAAAAAGCAGGGATAAATCAAACAAAATCAGAATACATAAGAAAATACAAAGAAAAATATATACACATAGACAAAGAATTTAATGAAAAAATATGTAGCATAGAAGAAATAATTAATATAGCAGAAACAAACCTAAAATATCCAATGTTTATAAAACCATCAAACTCTGGCTCAAGCGTTGGAGTAACCAAAGTAGAAAACAAAAACGAACTACAAAAAGGAATAGAAACAGCAAGCAAATACGATAACAAAATATTAATAGAACAAGGCATAAATGGGCAAGAAGTAGAGTGTGCAGTTTTAGGAAACGAAGACGTAATTGCATCAGAAGTTGGAGAAATAAAATCAGCAGACGTATTTTATAATTTTGATGCAAAATATAAAAATCAAGAATCAAAAACAATCATCCCAGCAGAAATATCAAAAGAAAAAAGAGAAGAAATAAGAAAACTTGCAATAAAAGCATTTAAAGCAATAAACGGAAAAGGACTATCTAGAGTAGATTTCTTCGTAGAAAATGAAACAGGAAAAATTTATTTAAACGAAATAAACACAATGCCCGGATTTACTGATATAAGTATGTATCCGAAATTATTTGAAGCAAGTCGGAATAAATTATATGAAATTATTAGATAAACTCATTGAATTAGAAATTGAATAATGATATAATAAATGAACCATGAATATGGAGGATGTTAAATGATATTTAAGGACTATTATAAAATATTAGGTTTCGAAACAAATAAAGTAACACTAGAAGAAATAAGGAATTCATACAGAGAGCAGGCAAAAAAGTATCACCCGGATCTAAACGAAGGCTCAGATATGGCTGAAGACAGATTTAAAGATATAAATGAAGCATATAGAGTTCTGTCGAATTCAGAAAATCGTAAAAAATACGATAAAACATGGAATAGCACTGTAGGAAAGAAAAAAAACAGAGAAGTAAACGGTAAAAATATAAAACATAGTGAAAGTGTATTCGGAGAAGTAGTAAATATGTTTTTTGGAGCCAAAAAAGAAAAAGAAGAACCAAAGAAAAAAACAAAAGAGCCTCAAATTAAGGGCGAAAATATTGAAACAGCCATAGATGTAAGCATAGAAGAAGCATACTTTGGTGGCACTAAAAAAATATCTCTTCGCGCAATTGATGGCAAAATGAAAAATTTTATTGTAAAAATTCCTGCAGGAATTAGAGACAATGAAAAAATAAGATTAGTAGGCCAAGGTAAAAAAGGCGAACATGGCGGAAAAAATGGAGACCTATTAATCAAAATAAATATAGAAAATAATAAAAAATATAGACTAGAAGGATGTAACCTCTATACATATTTGAACCTAACACCATGGGAAGCTGCACTTGGCGCTAGAATAAAAGTAGACAGCATAGATGGACAAGAAACTGTCTATATACAAAAAGGAATACAAAGCCGGAGATAGAATAAGAATAGCGCAAAAAGGTTATAAAGACGGCAAAGGAGGAAGAGGAGACCTAATTGCAGAAGCAAGAATAATGATACCTAAAAATTTAAGTGAAGAAGAAATAAATATATACGAAAAATTAAAGGAAGTGTCAAATTACAACCCAAGATAAATATATTAACATAATAACTGAACTAACTTGACAAACAATAAAAAATAATATATAATTATGTATAGTGGAATTTTTTAGTGTGTCGGAAAACGGAAAAATTTTCCGAAATAAACTTTTAATCAAAAGACAAGCTAGCATAATTAAGAAAGAGGTGCAAAAATGGATATAATTCAAGGAAAACATTTTAGCATAACAGATCCAAAAGGTATCAACACAGTAATATATCAAGTAAATAAAACAGAGAAAGAATACTTAAAAGAATTCCCAAAATACACAGTAGAGAGGCTAGACTTTACATCAGAAATAAGAGGCGATTCTACAAGGAAAACATATTTTGTAGACGAGCCTTCACCAGACGGAAACCAACTCGTTATTCTATCATTTGGCAAAGAAAAAGTAGTAATAAATATGGGAATTTTAATTGGAGACGAGGTAAAAATAACAAAAAAACCAGCTCCATTTAAATTTGACACATTGTACTCAGAGCAAAGCAATGAATACAAAGAATTTAACTATACACCAAACCTAAAAAGAGCAATATCAATAATAGATCCAGAAACAGCAGAAGAAATAAAACCAGTATTGTTCTTTGACGAAAAAACAAATGAAGTAAAAGGAAAATGTAAATTGAAACCATATAAATCTTATTTCGCATTTGAAATAAGAGAAAACTAGGGAGGAAAATATTATGGCAGATAATAAAAAGCAAAAATCAAAACCAGCAGGAAAAGAAGATAGTTTTGAAGTTACATATACAAACTTTGCAACCAATAGAGAAAGAACAGAATTAACAGTTGGTGAAGGAAAAGAATTTGATAATGACGCATTATTAAAAACATTAGGATTTGAAGAAAAAGATGGTGCTTTAGTAATTAAAGCAGGACCTAACGAAGTTAAAAAAGATGAAAAAGGAAATGTTGTAGAAAGAAAAATAAACGGAAGAACAGTAACAGAAAGCAAAGACGAAGTAAGGTAATAAAACAAAAGAGAAGGTGAAAAAATGCACTATAAAATAACAGGAACAATAAGAAGGAATAAAGGTAGATTTATAATATTTGCAGTTCTATGGTTAATTATGGCCATAGGACTTGTTGCACCATTAGGGTATGCAGAAAAAAATGCAACCGTGGATGGTGTATTTAATTTTGGCGAATTTGTAACTAAATTTTTATTCTCGTATTCAAACTTTGGAGAAGTAATGCGGAAGTTTTAGTACATATATAATAAACTTTTTAAATATGCTCTGGAAATGTACACTTGTATATGCAGTATTTATGTTTATAGGTTTTGTAAGAACAGCACCAAAGAACGAATATACAGACATAGAACAAGGTTCAAGCGACTGGGCACATGGAGGAGAACAATATAAAGTATTAAGCAGAAATAAAGGAATAATACTTGCAGAAAACAATTATTTACCAGTAAATAAAAGAGGAAACGTAAACGTATTAGTAGTTGGACGGTTCAGGTTCTGGTAAATCAGCATCATACTCAATACCAAATGCTTATCAAATGCTTGGTTCTTACGTATTTACAGACCCAAAAGGCGAATTATATGATAAAACAGCAGGATACTTAAAAAGAAATGGATATGAGATAAAAGTATTAAACCTAGTTAGACCACAAAACAGTGACGGATATAACCCACTTATGCACATTGCATCAGAAATAGATGTAGACGTAATCGCAAATACAATAGTTAAAGGTCAAAAATCAGAAATAGGAAGTAATGACCCATATTGGGACGATATGGCAGAAATGTTACTTAAAGCACTAATATATTATTTAATGGCAACAAGACCAGAAGAAGAACAAAACCTAGCAAGCTGTGCAGAAATGGTAAGAGCAGCAAACTCAAATGGAGGAAACAATTTACTTACAGAACTTATTAATCAACTCCCTCCTGACCACCCAGCAAGGATGTACTATAAATCAATAGAAATTGCACCAGAAAAAACTTATGGTTCAATTTTAAGCTCATTACAATCAAAACTAGGAAAATTCGACTCAAAAGAAATTGCCGAATTAACATCAACAGACACAATAGACTTTGAAGAAATAGGAAGAAAGAAAACAGCCGTATATGTTATATCTTCAGATACACATACAGCGTATGACTTCTTACTTACAATCTTCTTTGCACAAATGATACAACAACTATACGACTTCGCAGATAGAAACGGTGGAGCACTTCCAATACCAACATACTTCATTTTAGACGAGTTCGCAAATATAGGAAAAGTTCCAGACTTCGATAAGAAAATATCTACAAGTAGAAGTAGAAAAATACAATTCAGCGTAATATTACAAAACCTAGACCAATTAGAGGCAGTTTATGAAAAATCGTATGAAACAATAATAGGAAACTGCGATACACACGTATTTCTAGGAAGTAACTCACAAAAAACAGTAGAATATTTCTCAAAAGCATTAGGAGAAAAAACAGTTTCGAGAGACAGTATATCAGTAAACAAAGATAGACAAAACTGGATGCAAGGAAAGAGCGTATCAGACCAAATCAATGCAAGAGCATTACTTACACCAGATGAATTAAGAAGATTTGATAATGACTACTGCATAATATTTGAAAAAGGTGTAAAACCAATAAAAGCAAAGAAATATTATTACTTCACCAAACCAGAAGCAAGACGTCTTTCAGAATATGTTTTAAGCCATAATGATTCAAGAGATATAGATAGAGGAGTATGGAGAAAATATAACCCATATAATCCTTATGTAGAAGACAGCAAAAAAGCACCAGTACAAGATTTAAAAGTAGAAAGCCTAGACGATTTATTCGAAGAAGAGAAAAAAGAAGAAATGGCGCCAACACTTCCACAAGAAGAAGTAATTGAAGAAACTCCTAAAGAAGAGCCAGAAATGGATTTACAAAAAGAATTAGAAGCAAAATTTGACGAACTATTTGGTTCAGTAGATGAGGAAGAATAAAAAAGAAAAGCCTTCATGAGAAATCATGAAGGTTTTTTATTATAAATGCAGAAAAAATTTTTAAGAAAATTTGTTTTGTTCGCTTGTTTTTTTCATAAAAGTAGTATATATTAAAATATGTGAAAGGACTGATAAAAAATATGAAATTTGTACATATAGCAGACTTACATTTAGACATACCATTTACAACATTAGAAACTAGAAAACTATCAGAAACAAGAAGACTAGAACAAAGAGAAGCAATAAAAAAAGTAATAGAATATGTAAAAGAAAATGAAATAAAATATTTATTTATATGTGGAGACTTATATGAGCAAGAATATATAAGAGAAACAACTATAAATTATATAAATAAATTATTCGAAGAAATTCCAAATACATCCATATACATAGTTCCAGGAAACCATGACCCATACATAAAAAATTCATATTATAAAATATATAAATGGGCAGAAAATGTAAAAATATTCAAAGAAAATACCGAAAAAATAGAAGACGAAAATGTATGCGTATATGGATTCGGATTTGAAGACTTTTATATGAAACACTCAAATTATGAAGATATACAAATAGAAAATAAAGAAAAAATAAACATATTATTAACACATGGAAGCATAGATGGAAGCGGAAACGAAGATATGCTATATAACCCAATGTCAAAAGCAAAATTAAAAAATCTAGGCTTTGACTATATAGGGCTAGGACATATACATAAAACATCATATAAAGACGAAGAAAACCAAAATATAGTATATCCGGGTTCACTTGTATCTACACGGCTTCGACGAACTTCGGAAAACATGGCATGATAGTACGGCGAAATAGACGAAAACACAAAAAAACTAACCTTAAATTTTGAAACAATTGATACAAAAGAATTTATAGAAAAAAACCTAGATATAAGCGAAATAAATTCACAAGAAGAACTAATAGAAAAAATCAATTCAGTAGAATATGACACAAATGAGTATATAAAAATAATACTGGTAGGAGAGAAAAATTTTGAAGTAAATACAAACGAACTATTAAAACATATAAACGCACAAAATATAGTAAAAATCAAAGACAAAACACAAATCAAAATAGACTTAATGTATCTTGCAAAACAAAACAACCTAAAGGGATTATTTGTAAAAAATCTATTAGAAAAAATAGAAGAAAATCCAAATAACGAACAAGAAATAAGAAAAGCAATTGAAATAGGATTAAGAGCATTTTAAATATGGAGGAATAAATGAAAATAACTAATTTACAAATCAACAATTTTGGAAAATTAAATAATAAAAATATACAATTGCAAAACGGAATAAATGTAATTTATGGAAAAAACGAAAGTGGAAAATCAACACTACTTAAATTTATAACAGGTATTTTCTATGGATTAAATAAAAACAAAAATGGACAAAGAATTTCAGATTATGAAAAATACACTCCATGGCAAGAAGGTGAATTTTCCGGAAAAATAAATTATGAATTAGATAACGGCGAAGGATACGAAGTATATAGAAACTTTACAAAGAAAAATCCACAAATCATGGATAATTTTGGAAATGATTTAAGTAAAAACTTTGAAATAGACAAAACATCAGGCAGTAAATTTTTCGTAGAACAAACAAAAGTAGACGAAGAATTATTTAATATGTCAATGGTAATAAATGAACAAGCTGTAAAGCTAGACGAAAAAGAGCAAAACACATTAATTCAAAAAGTTTCAAACATAATGTCTACAGGAGAAGACGATGTATCATATAAAAAAATAATTTCTAAATTAAATAAGATACAAACAGACGAAATTGGAACAGAAAAAAGTCCAACAAAACCCTTATATCTTACAAAAAGGAAAATAGAAGAATTAAAACAAGGAAAGCAAGAGGTAGAAAATGTTTTACAATTAAGATATGAGTTAGAAGAAAAAAAGGAAAAATTAAAAAAAGAAATAACAGAAGCAGAAAAAGAACTAGAACTTATGCAAGAAATTAAAAAAATACAAAATGAAGAAAAAATCGAAGAAGAAAAAATAAATGTAAATAAAAAAGCAAAACAAGATATAGAAGAAAAGAAAGAAGAAGAAGAGAAAAACCTAGGCAATGTAAAAACAAATGAAGAACCAAAAAAATCATATAAAGAACTAGCTATAATACCAATTGTATTAATAATAGTATGTATAATTCTATTTTTACTAAAGCAAATAGTAGTATCAGTAATTGGAGTAATTATTGCAGTAGCATCAATTATAGGTATACAGCTATTAAGCTCAAAAGAAAAGAAAGAATATGAAAAACAAAAACAGCAAGAAAAAGAAGAAAAAAACAAAATAAAAAATAAAATAGAATTATTAGAAAGTGAAATAAAAGAAAAAGAAAAAGGCATATTAGAAAAACAAAATGAATTAAACATAAAAATAAACACACAAAAAGAGCATTTAAAAATAAAATACATAAATATAAACAACATAGAAAATATAATAAATAAAAATATAGAAGATAATCACATAATAGAAGAACAAAAGTTAATTAATGAACTAAAGCTAAAGGAAAGGGAAGCGGAAATTACAAAAAACGATATTCTAAAAAAAATAGAAAACTATGCACAAATTGAAGAAGAATTACAAACATTAGAAGAAAACCTAAATGAACTAACAAGCTATAATAATTCGATAGAAATTGCAAAAGAAGCAATGAAAGAAGCATATACAAATATGAAGGAAAACGTAACTCCTAGATTTACAGAAAATGTACAAAAAACAATATCAAATATAACAGGAGGAAAATACACAGCAGTAAAAATAAATGAAGAAAATGCCCTTATGATAGAAACAAAAAATGGAAACTATGTTGAATCAGACGTATTAAGCATAGGAACAATAGACGAATTATACTTATCGCTTAGAATTTCAAGTATAAAAGAACTATCAAAAGAAAATATGCCAATAATACTAGACGAAACGTTTGCATATTTTGATGACGAAAGATTAAAAAATATATTAACATACCTAAATGAAGAATACAGCCAAAGTCAAATAATAATACTTACATGTACAAAAAGAGAAATAAATAAATTAGAGGAATTAGGAATTTTGTATAACAAAATAGAAATTTAACGAAAACGTACAAAATTTGCAAAAAAAGTATTGCAAATAAAATTAAGAAAGTATATACTTAAAATGGTGATTTTTATGGAAGAAAAAACAAATGAAGAAATTAACTCATTAGTAACTAAAGTTGAAACAAGATTAAAAAAAGAAAAAGAATTTGCATTATTAATATCAAAAGTAGTAAGAAAAGTAAAAAAAGAGGAAAAATATTTTGACATACTACATCCAGACTATAATACACTAAGCGAAGAAGAAAGATATGTGGTATCTACAGACCAAGAATTTATTAGTGAAAATCTTGAAGAAATTGATAATTATTACGAAACACATCATGGAAGCGGTGAAAATACAGAGCAAGAGATAATTGCAAATGCAATAAGAGACATAAAACAAAGGCAAAATGCAATATTAGAAGATGTAGAAGAAAATACAGAAAATCAGGCAAATAATAATGAAAATCAAGTTCAAAATGTAGTAACACAATGTCAAGAAAAAGAAGAAGTACCAGAAGGAAGAAATTTCGCAATTGTAGTATATAAAGAGAAAAAATGGTATAAAAGAGTTTT
>CANRAW010000029.1 GCA_947628715.1 uncultured Clostridia bacterium | reverse complement strand
AAGTTTCAATCAGTTAGCCCCCTTAAAATTTTACTCTATATATTTTATGAAATTATGTAAATTTTGCGACAGAAAAAAAGTAGTGGGATAATTCCTACTACTCTTAATTATATTCTAATAGTAAATTGTCAAAATCTTGGTTAGTATACATATTAAACGCTTTCTTAAAATTTTGATATTCTACATCCCAAGAACTATAATTTGGATCTTTTTTATGATTTGGCAATTCATAATGCTCTTTTAAATATCTAGCAAAGTATAATGTATATTTCGTTGATCCGTATATATTTAGATGGCTTTTATTATAAAAGTCCGTAGAAAAATCTATATTATTAAAATCTTCTAAAGTGTTGAAATTAATAACTGCCAAATTTTCATTACTTAACATCTCAATAACATTATTTAATTTACCTATTGTTTCTTCATCAAAGTATCTTTTTGGAACTACAAATAATACATTTACGTTATTTGATTTTATATAATAAATTAAATCATTTAAAATTTGTATGTTTTCTTCTGCTAAATCTGATTTATCAGGTATCCATTTATATTCTTCTATAGGTGTTATTACTGTTGTAAATCCTGTAAGTAAATATCCTTTAAATAATCCACTATTATTTGTTAAATTTTTAATAGTTGGATGGGTCCATTTATTATGATACATTAAAAAACTAAAATAATAATTTATATAGTCTTTTTTATCAATATTACTTTTATACTTTAAAGTTTCATTGATTGCATCAATTCTATTCTTCGTAAATTTCATACTATCTAATGTTTTTCGTATCTCTCCATCATTTAATGAATCTATTGTTTCTATTGCCCTTGATAAATCAACAATATATAAAGATGGTTTTTGATATTTTTCTGCTTCAATCATAAGATTTTTAGTCATAACTATAACTTGAGAATCAGCAGACAAAAGGCCTGTTGTAAATCCATATAAGTTATATGCTAATACAGTATTAAAATGTGCATAAACATTACTAGCCCCTATATATATTATATCTAGCGAGTTTTTTGGTTCTTTATAAAAATCAGAGATAGCCGTTGGAGATGTCCAAAGTATTTTCGTTATGCAATATAACAATAAACAAAAAATAAGTATAAATATAACCGTTTTTATTATATTATTTTTTCTTTTAATGTATCCGTGTGTGTGTGTGTGTGTGTGTGTGTACAGCCTCAAGGGTTTTAGCGTTCACGTTTTATTTTCCTTTCTATTTATTATTTTGTTTATTTTTGTTTTCTTAATTTATTAATAATTTTAGTTTAGATATACCAACAATCTTATGCGTCAGTAAGAGTGAATTCTATTTTAATTCTTGCCTAACTCCATAATCACTTAATAATTCTTCAAAATCTTTCTTTGTAAAACTATTAAATGCTTCCTTAAAATTTTGGTATTCTATATCCCAAGAACTATAACTTGGATCTTCTTTATGATTTGGTAATTCATAATGTTCTTTTAAATATTTAGAAAAATATAATGTATATTTCGTTGATCCATATACGTTTAAATGGCTTTTATTATAAAAATCAGTAGAAAAATCTATATTATTAAATTCTTCTAAAGTGTTACAATTAATAACTTCAAAATTTTCATTATTTAGCATCTTAATAACATTATTTAATTTAGCTATTGTTTCTTCGTCAAAATATCTTTTAGGAACTACGAATAATACATTTATATTATTTAATTTTATATAATCTATTAAATCATCTAATATTTTAATTGTTTCATTCTCTAATTCAGCTACATTGTCTATCCACATATATTCATCCATTGGATTTATCTCTGAATTGTACTTGCTCATTATATAGCCTTTAAATAATCCACTATTCTTAGTTATATTTTGTCCAGTTGGTTCAGTCCATTTATTATGATACATTAGAAAGCTAAAGTAATAATTTATATAATCTTTTTTCTGAATATTACGTTTATAACTTAACACATCATTGATAGCATCTATTCTATTTTTAGAAAATTTCATTGTATCTATTGTTTTCCTTAATGCACCGTTCTTCCATTGGTTCTATTATATCTGTTGCTCTTGATAAATCTATAATGTATAACTTTGGTTGTTGATATTTTTGTGCTTCTTTTATTAAATATTTAGAAAAGATAAATGGCTCCGCAGAAGAAGATAATATTCCAGTTGTATAACCATACAAATGATATGCTAGTGTTGAATTAAAATGTACATAAACATTGCTAGGTCCTATATATATTACATCTAAAGAGTCTTTTGGTTCTTTATAGAAGTCTGAAATAGCATTTGGAAGTATCCATAATAATTTTGATATGAAATAAAATATAATGATAAAAATTGCTATAAATATTATTGATTTTATTATTTTTAATTTCATTTTTCTTTTCCTTCCTTTCTAAAATTGCCTATAAATAAATGAGGTTGCATCATATCCTGCACCGTAGCATCCAAATATAATAACGCCAAATACAAGCATATAAATAATACTCCATCTAAATACTATGTTTTGATTAGATAACTTGTCCCTAACATTTCCTTTTCTTGCTATTAATTCAACTATAAATAATGTTATTAGAGAACCTACTAAGACACATAAGTCTGCTTTGCCAATTCCAATATTACCACTTGATATTTGTGTTTTTAAGGAATGTACGTTTAAACTTAATGCACTGTTTATAATCTCTATAGCATTTGATACACTATTTGCTCTAAAGAATATCATTGTAAATGCAAATAAGATATATGTTCTTATTACTTGATATAACTTATAACTAAATACATCCCTTTTTATGCCAAGTTTATCATTTATCTTTTTAGAAATAGGCTCTAAAATATCTTCTAAAAAAATAATTAAAAATTGTAATAATCCTGAACCTATAATAAATGTATAAGCTCCTCCATGCCAAATTCCTATAAATATCCACATAACTAGCATAGATAAATACAATGAAATTTTCTTTCCTGCCTTTTTACCAAATTTATCTTTACACTTTTTGTTTAATTTTTGCATCATATCAGACTTTTGTAATGGATAAAAAACGTAATCTCTTAGCCATGCTCCTAATGTGATATGCCAATTTCTCCAAAATTCTGTAAGTGTTTTAGAGAAAAATGGTAATGTAAAGTTTTCAGGTAATTTTATTCCAATAATTTCTGATATACCCATTATAATATCAATTGAACCTGAAAAGTTTGTATATAATTGTAATGGGAATAGTAATATTGCTGCTGATACAAATATAAAATTAGATGTGGCTAAATTACCATATACCGTATCTACAATCATTCCTATTCTTTCTGATATAACTAATACCTTGAAAAATCCCCATACAACTCTAATTAGTCCTCTGCACATATTATCATAGTTAAATTTATGTCCTTTATATATTTCTTCCCCTACACTATCATATCTTATAAATGGACCTGATGGTAAGATTGGAAAATATGACATAAATAAAGCACATTTGAATATATTTTTCTGTGACTTACATGCTCCTCTATATATGTCTACTAAACAGCTTATCATTATTAAGGAATAATAGCTTATTCCTATTAATGAATTTCTATGTACCATTGAAAACTGTATATTAATCTTAAATAAATTAAATATATGATTTATTGTTACTAAAAATAAATTTGTATATTTTAAATAAATTAACTGTCCAACAATGATTATTATTCCAATAATTAAGTACAATTTACTTTTTGGGGTTTCATAGTTTTTTTCTATTAAATTTCCTATAACATAACTAGAAATTAGTACTATTAATGCTTGTAATACTGTTCCAATATTAAGATTATTCCAAAACAAAAACGTAACACTTGATATTAATAACACTATCCATTGAAATTTTTTAGGTATAATAAAATATATTAATATCGTAATGATGCAAAATGCTAAAAATGTAAATGTTGTTAATTCCATTCTATTAAATCTCCTCTTATTTATTATTTCTATTAAAATTACATAATATTTCCATTTGTAATAGCTATATTTTGTCCAGTAATACTATTTGATTTATCCGATAATAAAAATTGAAACATCGGAATTACATCTTCAACTGACAAGTTTTTGCCAGTTGGACTATTCATTGCATTTTGCTGTACAATTAATTCAGGAATATTTTGTAAAAATTTTGTTTCAATCATTGTTGGAGAAATCCCATTAATTCTAATTCCTTTATCTGCATATTCATTAGCAAGTGCTTTTACTAATCCTAATAATGCGTATTTTGATGATACATAACTTGATACATACTTTGGTGGTATATTCGTTGTGCAAGATGTAAGCATAACAACTATTTTTCCAAATTCATTTTTTGCCATAATTGGTAAAAACTTATTCAAAATAATAACTAGAGAACGAAATGCAATATTCAAATCATTCTCAAATTTATCCCATGTTAATTTTGAAAACTTAATATTCTCATACTTACCTGCTGGTAAGTGTACAATATGAGTTGGTACTTTGTCCATTTGTTTAATATTTTCTACAAATTGACAAGTAGCATCTTTATCTTTAAAATTTCCCTCTAAAAAAATCAATTTGTCTCCTAATTTTTCTTTTAAATCCATTAAATTACTTTCATCACCATTATGATGTGCAATAATATAGTCATAATCTTTATTTACTTCTTCAATTAATTTTTTCCCTATATCAGACGATGCACCTGTTATTAATAATATTTTTTCATTCATGTAATACACCAACTTTCATTTTTCCTCTTATAACTTTACTTTCTTCTTTATTTAGAATCTCAAATTCTATTGTAAATTGTCTAAATATTTCATTTATTTCTATTACTTTTCCCTTTACTGTTAATGGATTTTCAGAAATAAATACTGGTTTTTTGAATAATATTTCAACGCTATGTATAATACTATATTTTCCTGGTAAATACACTCCTGCTAGTGTTGATAAAAATGACGATGTAAGCATACCATAAACGACTTTTTCATTATATCCTCTTGATTTTGCATAATCTAAGTCATTATGTAGTGGATTTATATCTCCAGTCATTTTACAAAATGTTTTTAACATTTCTTCTGTTATATTTACCTGAAATGTTTCTTCTAATCCTATGTATATATCTTCAAATTTATATTCATTCATAATCTCTCTACTTCCTATTTATTTATTTTATTCTTGCAATTATTCTGTCTACCATATCTCCTACATTTTTCATTGTTGTAACTTCATTCATATTAAATTTTATTTTGAATTCTTGTTCTACTGCAACTACCAAGTTGATATGTTCTAGACTATCCCAATCTTCTATATCTTTTGCTGTTGTTTCTTCTTTTACAACTATGCTTTCATCATCAAATACCTCTCTAAATACTTTGTTTAATCTTTCAAAAATTTCTTTTCTTTCCATAATTAATTACTCCTCCACTTCAATTACATTATTTTTATTTATATATCCTTTTGATATATCTAATTTATACACTTTGTTTCCTTCTTCATCGCAAGAAACCTGCTTAAAACCTTGTAAATCATAAAAATTATTTACCATCTTATTTTTAGCTGTTGGATAATAATATCCATATATTGTTTTTATTCCTTTTTCTTTTGCTTTTTTTACTAGCGTATCCATCATGGCAAATTCCATATTTCTCTTTAATACTCTACAGCTCATTATCCACAAATCAATATGTAATTCCTCTTTATTTCTTATATTTCCTATTACAACAGATATAACACCATTATCACCAAAAATGTCTTCAAGTTTACCATATATCTTTATATAATCATTATCATTATTTACTGCTTCAATATCTGCTAAAGAATATCTCTTTGTTGTTAAGTTAAATTGATTACTTTTATTACTTAATTGTGATATTCTTTCTAAATAAATTGGCTTAAATGATGTAATTTCTGCTTTCATTTTTAGTGATTTTAAATAATCTTCATAATTATCAAATGTTGCCATCATTTGACTTCTCTTAGCATTATCTTTATATAACTCATTTTTCTTTAAGTCTTCATTTGAAAAGTTTGTCATTTCAAAATATCCATTTCGATCTATTATTCTTATATAATTTTCTGGTAAATCTATTTCTGGGGTAGCAATTCCTTCAACATAATCTCTTACTATTTGTCTTTCTGCTGGATTATCGTCTACAAATACAAAACTATCTGCTCCTAAGTTCAATTCCTCGGCAATATCTTTTATATTTACATTTTTTGGATTCCAGTTTGCTTTAATTATTATGAAATCTTCTGGTTTTAATTTACCTGCTGGATGATTAAGTCCGGCTATTGCATTTTCATATTCATTTTTTGAATTTATATTTAGAATAATTCCTAAACTTTTTTGCTCCTTTAGATAATTTTGAAATTCTGAGTAAACTTGTCCACTTGGTACTTCTGGACCAATAGCTAAGTTTTCTACTCCATCATCTCCTACAATTCCTCCCCATAAGGTATTATCCAAATCTAACACTAATGCCTTTTTATTCTTACCATATATTGACTTTATAATATTCGCAATATTAAATGATAAATATGGTATTGCAGGAACTTCCATTGCATATTTGTACATGTGCCAGTAAAATTGATTTGCCCATTTATCTAGCCCATAACATGATGATATATAGTTAATATCATTTATAAAAAAGTTTTTTGTAGAATTTGCATATTCATAAAATCTCTGGTTTAATCTTGTTATAAAATTAGTCTTACCATGTATGTCTACTGCATCTTTGTTTCCTAACAATCGATAATATGGATATTCAAAATTATTTTGAATAATTGTAGCGTTAAATTTTGAAAATAGTTTATCCCACATTTTCTTAAATTTTTCATATTCACTATTAAGTTTGTCTTCAACTACTTTTGCATCATCATACATTGTTGGATACTCTATAATATTTCTATTAGTCGTATGTATATAAATAATGTCAGGTTTAAAATTATCAAGTTCCTCATTTCCAAACATAGCATCTTCATAAAATTTGTTATATTCAGATTCATAAAAATTTGGTTTAATACCATAGTTTAATAAAAATATTTCTAACATATTTTTTATTTCACTCGTAGTTGAACCACCTAATATTGCTATGTTTTTTTCCATTAGGTTTTCTTTTGTTAATAGTTCCTTTTTTATTTTTTTCTTTCGTTTGATTAAGTCATTTACATCAAATGGATATTCTAGTTCCTTCATTTTTTCCTCCTTTTTTTATTTTTATATATACCTTATTCCATATATTTTTTAATATATTAACATAATACTTAAACTCTGCTGTTTTGTGAAAAAATATAATAATAAATATATTTGGAATAATTAAAACAATAAATACATTTATAATTACTTCTAATAATATATTTTTTACAATAATAATTTGACTAATTATGTATGTACATATACCGGCCAATATTGATATATAAACATATTTACTCATATCTTTAAAATATTGAGAGTATTTTTTCTTAAAAATCCCTTGATATACAAATTTAGGATATGTGTATATATGTGTAATTAAATGACTACATGCAGTCCCTAGGAATACGCCAGCAAGTCCAAATATTTTTAAAAATATAATTGAAAAAGAAATATTGACTATAGATTCTATTATCGGAATATATCTATCTTCATAAAATATTCCAGCTGCTTCTTGGAAATTGCTTGTACATGTTTTCGTAACATAAATAAAATTATTTGTTGTCAAAGCAAATAATACGAATTTAGGTAATATATATTCCTTGCCTATCCAAACAGTTATAAAACTTTCCATTACAACAAATATGCCTATTGAAGACATCATTGCAAACCAAAAGTTTAAAAATTTTAATCTTTTATAAACTTCATAAGTTTTTTCCTCATTACTTGTTACAAGTAAATTTCCTATACTTGATTTGAATGATGCAAAAATTTCATTTATTATTGTATCTATTGCACTAATTATTAAATTATAATTAGAATATAATCCTACAGTTGCAACTCCTAAAAATGAAGAGATAATTATATTATCTGTTCCAGCAACAAAGAAAACTCCTATTTTATGTATAACTAATCCTTTTACTTTTTTTACAATATCAGAAACAATCCTTTTATCAATGTTAATGCAATTTTTTTCTGTTATATATGTATATTTTTTATTTGCAACAATAGTTATTATTATGTTTTCTAATAATCTCATAAATATTTTAAAAATAAGATATAAAATGTAATTTCTACTATAGAGTAGTATTATTATTTGAATTATATTAAATACAAACAAATAAATTATATGTATTATGTCAATAATATAATTCTTTTGATAAGCATATAATATTGATCTTTTATAAGTTAATAAATATGAGAATACAATATCTGTAATAAATAAAATATAAATTAACAATATTTGATTATTTGATATCGTTGTTTCGCCAACAATAATATTTAAAAAAGGTATAATTAATAAGCCTAATATAAATATTATCAGTGCAATTATCCTATAACATTTTTTATAGAACTTCATTAGAGACTTTACTGTTTCTTTATCATCTTCTGCAATAGGCTTGTACAAATTATATATAATTGCAGATCCAATTCCTAGTTCTACAACTCCTAACATTGATATAATATTTGTAAATAACCCATTAACACCTAAATATTCTGTTCCTAATGTCTTTACAAAGATTGCTTGAGATATAAAGCCTAATAACATACTTACAAAATGCGATATTAATGTAGTAATCATATTTCTTAACGCATTAGATGTTCTCATTATTTTTTTCTCCTACCTTTGCTATAATTGACTTTTCATAATCTAAATCATTGATAGCTTCTTCCTCCATAATTCCTCCAGCTTCGTTTACATATTTACCTTTAATAGGAATTTTCTTTTTAGCTTTTCTTATATACCATTCATACTCTATATCAATATGCCCTACATCTAAAGCTTGATATCCAAGTTTTGTAAGATCATAAGCAAGTATTGTTGCAGTTGGCCCTAATGCAATTAAAATGAGATTATTTTTATCTATCTTTTTTGCTTCATTTAATATATCATTATAAAAATCAAATGAATTTTTACTTGGAGCAATAATCCTCTTAATGCTTTTACAATTGTTTAATAACTCATTGCCTATACCTGTTTTAGTTTGACTACCTTCAATGATAACAACGTTTCTATTATCCCAAATTTTCATTATTTCTTTTATCTTTTTTTTCATATTAGTTTTGTCTTTGTATTCTATATACCAACGAGTAAAAGTTGAATCTCCATAATTGTATTTTAAATCTAGATATGATATTATATCTTTACCATGCCATCTAATAAAATTACACCAAAAACATTTTGATTTATATGTATAACCTTTGACATTATTAAATGCTTTTGGAATACAAATTAAAATATTATTATCTTTACTTCTTAATACTTCTTCTAGCCTTTTAGATAATTCTAAAGAACCATCTTGAAAAGAAACTTGTTCAATGCCAAGAATCCATTTTAATTCTCCGTCACCAAATCTAGCTATTGATTTTCTTTCTAAAATTATTTTATTTAATATTTCTTTATCATCTAAAATATTTAATTTATTCTTCCTTATAAATTTTATGTACACTATATAGGAATATATATTTATTAAGAATCGTGGAATATATTTTTTTATTATCATTTTAACTATATACATCCTTTCTTTCTATTTAATTTATATAACCACCATAAATATATTTTAGGCATTAAGCATTTCATTATTGATAAAAGTGTTGCTTTATTATGAGGTTTTAGATTTATCATATTTTTTAATTCTATATGAGCATCTTTTTTTAGATTATTTATAATATATAAAGTTATTAATTCTTTTGAAAAATTATATTCAACATCTTTTTCTTGCATTTTATTATCTAATAAATCGTAATATTTTCTACACCACTTTCTATAATTTATAATTCCTTCAATATTACTCAATTTAGTACCACTAATTCCGCTTGCACAATCATGAGTATTAAATTTTACTAATTCTTCTGGAACCTTATATACAGTATATCCACGTGATAAAATTTTCAAAAGAAGAATAGAATCCTGTTTACTAGGTGAATCTTCAAAATATCCTACTTCTTTTAAAATCTTTTTGGGTAAAAACCAAAAAGATGTTGGAGCAATACAACCCATCATTTGCTGATAAATTAAATTGACATTATAGTCTATATCTTTCTTATTTGAAAATATAAGTCCTACTTTTTCTTCTTTATGTTCTAAATATAGTTTATATTGTTTTTCAATTTTATCTTCTCTATATTCATCATCATCATCTAAAAAAGCTATATACTCACCTTTTGCCCTACATATTCCTACATTTCTAGAAAGAGCTGCTCCTGTTTTATTTTCGTTTTTTATATATACAATATTTTTATATTTACTTACAACATTTTCAGTCTTTTTTCTTTCTTCCAACTCATTAGCATTATCATCTACGACTATAATTTCTATATTTTTGTAAGTTTGATTTATTACACTTTTTATTGCCCTTTCTATAATATTAGATCTTTTATATGTAGTTATTATTACTGAAACTAAATCATTCATTTTCTCCTCCGATATTTACTTACATTTCTCTAAAGAAAAATTTTGGATATTTTATTTTTTCAAAAAAAATTGCTATTATAATTATTAATTTACTAATTTTTATATCTGTATCAAAACTAATTTTATATCTTCGGCACCATATAACATATAAAATCTTATATTTAATTCTTTCTATTATAGTTAATGAATATATACCACTACTCTTTAATGATAAAGAATATCCAATGGGATTATCTTTTTTTAATTTATATCCATTTAATGTATATCCATCGTTTAGATATTTAAAGTAATATAATTCCTCTCTATTTATAAGCATTTTATATTGTGCATCTATCTTATCAAAGATAACATTTTCATAAATAAATTTTTCATTAGGAATTTGTGGAAAAAGATACTTTTTCAAAATATCAGTTTTATATACTCTTAGAGTTTCTCCTTGAAAATGGTACTTTTGATATAGCTCTAATCCACTAACATATTTTAATTTTTTAGGCATATTATCTTTTCTGTCTTTATTTAAAACATTGTATTTATTTCCTATAATTCCACAGATATCTGGCATATTAATAATTCTTCCTATGTCTTTATATAATACTTCTATTGCATTGTTTGATAAAAAATCATCAGAATCTAATATTAAGAAATATTCTGTTTTGCAGTTATTTACAGCAGTATTTTGTGCTATATGTTTTCCTAAATTATTTTGTTTTATGTATTTAATGCTTATAATATGTTCTTTAATCCAACTTTTCACAAGTTCTTCAGTATTATCAGTTGAACCATCATCTACAATAATCCACACAAAATCTTTATTTGTTTGCTTTTTCAAACATTCATAGACCTGAGGCAATATATATTTTCTATTGTACGTTGGTGTAAATACTGTTATTAATTTCTTCAATTTTTTCAAATTCTTCATTCCTCTTATCTTCTTTTAATTCTTTTAATGCAATAATTGATAATGAAACAAAATACATAAATGAATTAGCTTCAATTAAATTTGTTTCATAATAACTAACTATAATGATTCCAATAATACCAGCTGTTGCAATCCTATTAGTTATGTTTAGACTATTTTTTTGCATTTTCCAAATGTATTCTATAAATAACAATATGAAAAATACAAAATTTATAATTCCATATATTGTAAAAACTGCAAATAATGAATTATGGGCATTTAAATGCAAACTAGGATTTAAACTATATCTAGACCCTATACCATATAGTTCATTTCCTTCAAATTCGTATAACATATTATTCCAAACAACTTGTCTTCCACTATAGAATTGTTTATTTGAATATTCGAGATTGACTTCTATACCATTACGCCACATACTAACATATATGTAAGGAAAGATTACTGCCCCTATAATTATTATAAATGTCATAATTTTAAACAATTTCTTACTCTTCATCAAAAATGGTAACAACATTAAAACTAAAAAGGTAATAGTTCCAAGTAATGAGGCTCTAGCACCTGAATTATAAATATTAATAACATTTATAGCTAAAATTACTAAATGCAATATCTTTATATATTTACTTTTTTTGTTTTGTGTTTTGGTTATTATTAATATACTTATAAAAACTGTCTTAATAAAATATAGATATCCAATGGTATTAGGATTGTAATATGTTTTATTTGCAAACATAAGGAAAATTTCACCTATTGAAACAATAAAACATGATATAATAATACATTTTTCTCTAATCTTATTATTATCGCCATATAAAAATAATAAATAAAGATTAATCATTGTTATAATGCTTCCAAATCCCGTGTTATTTATCAAAGTTCCAATTACCAAATTTAGTATAATCAATGCAACTAAAAATCTACGTTTAACGGATATGTTTTTTATATTTAAAATAAAAAACATACATGATACACCTAAATTAAAGATAATAGAAAAATTATTCAATAGACTGTATAATTGAGGTATATCATACATTACTGTAAAGTATAATATATACAATAAAAATATTATTTCTTGATAATTAAATTTTAGTTTATTCTTTATTTTCATTTTTTTCTTCCTTACATTTATCTATAAGTATTTTTGATTCATTTTGCCAACTATATTTTTCATAATTTTCTATATAATTTATGTCAAGATTTCTATTTTTATAAATTGTTTTTATCTTATGAAAAATTTCTTCAACGTCATGTACATTATTTATAATCATGTAATCTTCTATGTTGTTTATAATAGATAAGGCACCTACATTTTTAGAGACCATAATCTTACATCCAGCACTAATGGCTTCAACTACTGCTAAGCAAAAAGTTTCTATTGTACTATTTTGGATATATAAGTCTGATTCTTGAAGCTTTTCTAAAACCTCATCATGTTGTAATGTTTCATAATATTCCACAAAATTAAATTCTTTTATTGATTCCCCATATTTATTCTTTTCGCCTATTACAATAAATTTTATTTTTATATCTTCAATTTTTTCTATTGCTTTACAAATGTACAATATATTTTTTAAAGGTTTTCCTCCACCAATAGATATAATTGTATAAGTATTATTATTGTTATTTCTTTTATGCTCTATATTTATTTTATCTATACCATTATTTACAAAGGTAATTTTATTTTGCAAATCAGCTCTATCTTTTTTTAATAATTCACTAAATTGTTCAGAAACACATATTATAGTGTCTACAGTATTTAAAATGCCATTTTCTACTTCGAGCATCTTGCCTTTTTCTTTTGTAATTTCATTTGCTTCATACTCTAATTTGCCATATCCGTGCATCAAATATAATACTTTCTTATTAAATGCTTTTGCAAATTTGGCAGACTGTAAATGAAATTTTGATAAACTCGATATTAGTAATGAATCGCATTTCCATATATAAATAATAAAATGCAAAACTCTTATTGGCTTATTATTTGTTTTGCAAATATAGCATTTATCAGCTACATAAGGATAATAGCTCTTATTAACAATTGCTGGTCCTGTATTTAAACAAAAATCCCCCATAAAATATATTTTTTTCTTTATGCTTTTCTTATAATTTCTTTTTCCTATAAACATATATTTGATTGCATTTATTAAGTTTATTTCTTTCTTATATTTTCTATATTTTCTAATTGCAAATTGTAAAATTAATATATTGGATAATATTTTTGATATTCTATAATATACTGCTCCTTTTACATTAAAGAAACGTTCATTATGTCCATTAAACCATGTTGATATATTAGTTTGTATTATATTAGTTGTTATGGGAATATAATATATTTTTAACCCCTTTTTTATACATTCTGTTAAAAAAATATTCTCTTCACCCATAAATAAATCTGTTCCAGTTCCAAAATTTTCATCAAATCTGATGTTATTTTCTATAATTGATTTTCTTTTAAACGTAATTTGTTGTGATTTTATTTGCATACTTGTTATAAAGTTAATTTTTCTTTCGCTATGTATTGGTCTATGACGATTTTTATCTATATTATCTACATAAAAAGCAATAATATCAGCATCAGGATATTTCTTATATCCTTCTTCGATTATTGTTTTATAATTATCTACATATCTAACATCATCATCTGCTATAACACAAATATCTGCATTGCTATTTTCAATCGCTCTGTTTCTACTTCTACTTAATCCTTTTTCTTGATAATTATATAATCTGTTTTTGCCACTTTTCACATCTTCGAGTTCAATTTTTTGTGTTTGATTAATTACTACTGACTCACTGATGTTCATATTTTTTATTAATTCCTCATGATTTTTTAAATTCATAGTAGAAACTAATACCTCTATTTTCATTTATTCACCCGCTTTATTTTTATTTATTATAAGATGCTTTATTTAATAATCTGGTCGATATATTTTGTTGCATTACCACTATTTTGTATAAATTTCTTGGCAAATTTTATTGTCTTTTCTTTTTGAGTTTCAATATCACAATTTATAATTTGTTCAAGTAATTCATCTTCAGTGATGCATATACCATTAGGTAATTCATTTTTTATATCAATATATAATCCTCTATTTTTTTCATATTCTTCATAATCATAAGCGTAGCAATATATAGGTCTTCCTAATATAGAATAATCAATCATAATACTTGAATAATCAGATATTAATATATCAGATATTTTTAATAATTCATTAATGCTGTCATAGTCCGAATAATTAAAAATAAAACCATCATTTTCTATTCCAATGACTTTATTAATTTCGTAATGAGCTCTAAATAAAACAATATATTTATTTGACAATTTATCTTTCCATTTGTTTATATCAACTGGTGGCGCTATTATACATCCATCTTTATCTCGATTATATTCTCTAAATGTTGGAGCATATAAAATAACTTTTTTATCTTTAGGTATCTTTAATTTATCTTTTATTTTTTCTATTTCATTTTCGCTTACATTAAACAATTCATCATTTCTTGGTAATCCTACTAAGGCAAATTTATTTTTTTCTATTCCTAATGCTTTAGATATTGTTTTTATATCATAATTGCTCTGTGCATACATTACATCTGGTTTAGTCGTTTCAAATCTACATAAATCATTATTTTGGTCTCTACCAATCTTTTTTAATGGTGTTCCATGCCATGTATTTATATATATAGTCTTTTTGTTTTTAAATTTTAAGCCTCTTTCAATTCCAGAATTTGTTATCCAATATTTTGATTGTAATGCAACAATAAAATATTTTATGCTATTATTTCTTACTTTTTCTCCCTTTTCTAGTATGAATTTATTAGGTTCATCAAAAGACCAATAAATTTTATAATTTTCATATTTTTTATTATGTATCATATACTCATAAATAGCTCTAGTGCTATCATCAAATTTTTGACCACCATAGCAATTAAATAAAATAACATTATCATGCACCTTAACAAATAATTTTAATAAATTAAAAATAATGTTAAAAGTAAATCTGTATAAATAAAAAAATAACTTATTATTTTTTAATAATACTTTTAATCTATTCACCTTTATATTCTTCTCCTTATTGCATTAATTACATAAAAAGTAAAATTATATATACTATAAAAGATGTTTAAGTTCTCTACATTTCTATATAAATTCCATGTTCTTTTTATTGCTTGAAATTTATTAGACGTTAGAGTTCCTTTCGATCTTCTATAAAAACTTAATATTTCATTTAATCCATAAGCTGTAAATCCATTTTTTAAGATTTGCCACCACGTTGCAGCATCTTCACTACCTACATCAGGCATTCGTATAAGCTTTTTTCCAACTATTTTTGCATCAATTATAACTGTGGATGTAAAAATAGTTGTATTTTTTAATGCTTCTCTATAGGTTAATTTCTTAGGTACATTTACAATTTTTCCATTTCTACATAAATTTTCATCTACAAATTGATATCCAGTAAAAGTGAAAGCGTAATTATTTTTCTTTATAAAATCCAACTGCTTCTCTAATTTTTCTTTCTCCCAAACATCATCAGAATCAAGAAAAGCTATATATCTACCTTTTGCGAGTTCTATGCCTTTGTTTCTTGTCATCGCAGCTCCTACATTATTTTCTAAATTTATTAATTGGATTCTTTTATCATTTTTTTTATATAAATTTATAATGTTTTCACTACCATCATTTGAAAAATCATTTATAAGTAATAATTCCCAATTTTGATATGTTTGATTTTGTACAGAAGCTATAGTCTGCGCTATAAATTTTTCACTATTATGTACTGGTACAACAATACTTACTAATTCCATATTATTTTCCTATTACACCTTTTTTTCTAATTCAACATTTATAGTTTGTAGTTTTTTTATTTCTGCTTTAATTCCTTGTTCAGTTATTTCTGCATCTTTTTCTGAAAATACAGCTAAAATTGTTTCAAATACAAGTTTTAAGTCCTGTTTAAAATTCATATTGTCTATGTATTGTAAATCATAATCTATTTTTTCAAGTATATCTATTCCATTTCTTCCCTTTACCTGAGCAAGACCTGATATTCCGTGGCAAAACACTGACTCTTCTTTTTTGTTCTTCTGAAAACCACTTATAGTATTCTGGAAGCCATGGTCTAGGTCCAATAAAACTCATATCTCCCTTTATAATATTTATAAGTTGTGGTAATTCATCTATACTGGTTTTTCTTATAAATTTACCGTACCTTTGTTAGCATTTCTTCATGCGACAAATCACTATGTAATTCTTCTCTATTTATTTTCATTGATCTAAATTTATATAAATCAAACGTCTTAAGGTCTTTTCCCATTCTTTTAGATTTATAAATTGCGGGTCCTTTATCTTCTAACCTTATACAAATAGCAACAATAATCATTGGTAAACTCGCAAATATTAATAAAATAATTGCTAATATCAAATCCATAAATCTCTTTATTTTTAAATACATTTTATATCCCCCATTTTTATATTTAACTTTATTGGATTTTACTGCCTTTGAATATTTTATTTCTTTACCTATACTCTTTAATAGCATAGGAATGCGATATTCAACACAAATTCACTAACATATAGTTAATGAATTCACCTATTTGTTTCCAGATAGGATTTAGGTTTTATCATATTTAACTATGCAGTCTAAAGCTACGTTCATAGCATAATTAAAATAATAATCTAATTTATGTCCATTTTCACATACTGTTTTTAATTGCCTACTTTTTATCTTACCTCCACATTTATAGCATTTGCTTGCTTTATCCTTTCTTTTTACTACTGTTGTCAGTATCCCTTTTCTATATGCTTTATAGATTACATCATTTGTTATGTTTTCTCTTAAGTATATAGGTCTATTTTTTTTGCTTTTTACATAGTAATATGCCTCATCTTTTGTAGATAAAGGCATCGATATAACATTTACTTCATTTAATATACAAAAATTTACAATTTTTTTGCTTATTACATGTGCATAATATTTTATTATTCGATTTTCCTTATCTCTATAAGTTTTATGGTTTCTCTTTGTAACTTGTATATTTTTATTTTCCATAATATTCTTTTTTCGTTTATTAACTATTTTAGTTATTTGGTGTTTATACTCATTTCCTCCATTAACAAATAATGATTTTATGAAGTTTTTATTTTTGTCAATTACAACACATATTGCAACTTTATCAGTATTAGAAAAAGCAATACCACATATTTTTACATTTTCTTGTTTCATTCTTATCTTTATAGGTGTAACATCTTCTATAGTTCTTTTCATTGGGATATGTGCCATTACATAATTTTTATTTATAACAAGTGTTGGAGACATAATCTGAGCACTTTCTGGAAAATGCCAGTTTTTAAATTTAGCCTTATACCATTTCCACTTTTCTCCATCAAACAATTTAATTTCTACACTGCCATCTTCTTTTATATTTCTATACATACCCTTATATAATGTCATTGAACAATTAAAATGTTTTGATTTGCTTGGTGGCATTATTTTAGAATTTGTTTCTGAAATTTTTTTAATTTCTGTATAAGATCTTGCAAGACCTATTGCTTGATTGATTGCTGCTCTTCTTAATTCAGTTGGAGCATTTTGATTAAAATATTCTATAGGTATTTTCCCTGTTATTCCTATAATAGTAAGCTTTTCTAATTCTCTTAGGCATTTTTGATTAGAAAGATTTAAAACATTTTTATACTTAAATATCAACTCATAATATTTTTCTATTAAATCGTTATATATTTTTTGTGATAATTTTAAATATTCCATTTCATTGATATAAAATCTTACTTTATAGGTTGTAGTATAAATTCCAACCTTTTTTGTATCTTCACTCATTTTTTTCTCCTGCAGTATAAATCATAAAGTATATAACTTTAAGTATAAAAAAATAGCTTTGCCACATGTACATTTTGCTTCGCAAATATGCACAGCCAAAAGTAACTTAACCGGAAAAATCTTGCAATTTTCCTATGCAATAAAAAAAGACAGATTTTAAAATCTGTCTTAAATTTAATATTACATAGTAATATTTTTTCTATTAATGAAATAAAAAATCATAAAATTTTGCTGAAATGTAGTGTTACAATTGATGTGAAACAAAAATAGTATAGAAAAAAAGTGATTCAAGTAGTATAATTGAATTGTCA
>CANRAW010000028.1 GCA_947628715.1 uncultured Clostridia bacterium | reverse complement strand
AAATTAAAAGAAAGGAAAAGCAAATGGAGGAAATGCGTCTGCAAAAATTTCTTGCAAATTCTGGCATTGCATCGAGAAGAAAATGCGAGGAACTTATACTTGAAGGCAAAGTAAAAGTAAATCGGAGAAACAATATATGAACTTGGGACAAAAATAAATCCAGAAACTGACGTAGTAACATATAAAGAAAAGCCAGTAAAACTACAAGAAAAACATGTATATATTTTACTAAATAAGCCAATAGGATATGTAACAACAGCAAAAGACCAATTTGGCAGATATAGCGTATTAGAACTTATAAAAATAAATAAAAGAATAGTTCCCGCACGGAAGGCTTGATATGTATACATCTGGAGCACTAATACTTACAGACGATGGAGAATTTATATATAAAATAACGCATCCAAAACACGAAATAACAAAAACATATACAGTAACACTATCGCGGAGAAGTTACAAAAGAAGAAGTAAGCACTTTAGAAAAAGGAGTTGAAATAGAAGACTATATAAGCAAACCCGCAATTGTAAAAATATTGAAAATAGATAAAGAAAATAATATATCAAGACTAGAAATAACAATACATGAAGGCAAAAATAGAGAAGTTAGAAAAATGTGTGAAGCAATTGGAAAGAAAGTAAAAGCATTGCATAGGTCAAAAATCGGAAAAATAGGAGTTAAAGATTTAAAAATAGGAACTTGGAGATATTTGACAGAAGAAGAGATAAAAAGTTTGCAAAATTAAAAAGATAATAGTATAATTATAATATAGTGTACAAAAGATAAGGAGAAATAAAAATGGAATATAAGAACTTTAATATGTCTATTGATGATTTAAGTAAGGGTATGGTTGTAAAAGGAGTAGTAAAAAAGATTAAACCTTATGGAGCTTTTGTAGAGATAGCAAACGGAGTAAGCGGATTATTATACATAGAAGATATATCAATTTCAAGAATAAAAACACCTTATGAGAGGTTTAGTATAGGACAAGAAATAGAAGTAATGGTAAAAGACATAGATAAAGAAAAACATAGGATAGCATTTACACATAAAGAATTATTAGGAACTTGGGAAGATAATATAAAAGAATTTAAGCAAGGAACAGTAGTAAAAGGTATCGCAAGAGAAACAGAAAAAGCAAAAAATGGTATCTTTATAGAATTAAAACCAAACTTAGTCGGACTTGCAGAATATAAAGATAATATAGAATATGGACAAAATGTTAATGTATATATAAAAAAAATAATTCCTGAAAAGAAAAAG
Organism: uncultured Clostridia bacterium; assembly: GCA_947628715.1. Lineage (GTDB taxonomy): Bacteria > Bacillota > Clostridia > TANB77 > CAG-508 > JAAWPK01. Next base: position 17,375 of record CANRAW010000028.1, on the reverse strand, counting down.
GTAAAACTTTTAATATATGAATAGGGGGAATAAATATGGTAGACGATAAGCAAATAGAAGCTCAAAAATCACCATTTGCATTAAGACCAGGTGAGATAAAAACTTTTGATGGAAAAGACGGTTATGTCTCAATGAACCAAATAGTTCATAAAATTAATCTAGGACATATTAACGATTTACACTTTGCAATACTAGAGCTTGTTAATGAATTTGAATTTATAACATCAAGACAATTATGCCAAATGTTAGACTATAAGGGAATAGAATATAAGTCACAAGACAAGCTAAATAATAAACTAGAGCAACTTGTTAAATCAAAAATATTAACTAGATATTATTTCACATCAGAAGACGGAAAAGGAATATATAGAATATATTGCCTTGAAAAGATGGGAAAATATCTATTAGACTCAAGAGGAATAGAATGTAAATGGCAACAATCAGATAACACAAAACCAGTTGCAATGATTAAAAAAAGACTTGCTGGAAATCAAGTTATAATAGCATATTTGAGAAAAGTAAAAGCGTTTGATGAATATATTGTAAAGCCTGCATTAAACGCAAAAACTCTTGGAAAAGTATTTAAAGCAACAGGTGGTGCTGTAAAACTTACCAAAAACCAAAAGTCTATAACATTTCTTTTTGAAGTAATCAGAAGAGAAGACGACTGGCAAAAGAAATTAGTAGATAAAATGAAAATGTATAAAGATTTCTACGACAATTTTGTTCCAATGGACTGTGGATTTAGTACAATTCCACAATTAATTATTGTGTGCGAAGACGACAAACATACAGCAGAGTGTTTTAAAGAAATTGTTACAAATAAAGTAGAAATAGATAAAATAAAACTATATTTCACAACAGATTTAAGACAAATACAAGAAAACCTTAGCAAAACATTAATAGAGTTTAAACTAGACGAAGAAACAAACAAATATAAAATGGAAGAATTAGACTTAAAACTTTTAGACTAAAGAAGGCTTAAACGCTTGAATTTTGAGTAAATATGTGAGATAATGTAAGATAGAAAAAACGAGGTGAAAAGTTTGAAATATTTAGATAAATTATTAAAAGTATTAAAAACAGATAGAAATACTTTTTTTACATATATATTCACACTTGCAACAATATATATCGCAGTAGATAGAATTGTAGAAATGCTATGTATGATATTTACTCGGTATATCTGTAACTTATTGGGGACCAATAACATATACACTTGCTCTTGCATGCCCAGTTTTGGCATTCCTTTTTTCTGGAAATTCAAAATATGCGTCATCAGGAAAATTTAAGGAAATAATTATTTATATGTATGCAATAGCACTTTATATAATTGGAATATCAATGTTCATGCAATTCCTAAATGCAGGAATGTGGGTATTTTTACTTTCGGTACCTAACTATGTTGAAATTGTTGTAAATCATGCAAGTTTGATTAAGCCAGCATTTCAAGCAATAGCACTATATATACCATTAACTACATTTTTCTCAATAATATGGTGGGGATATGCAGGAATTGCAGATGCTAGGGTTTTAAGAGAGTCAATTTGGGATTATACAGGAATAGATTTATCTAAGAAGACTACAAAAACAGGAGCTTACAGCTTTGAAAATGTTATTTCAATAGATAAAGAAACAGGAAAAACAGTAAAAGTATATGATAACAGAAGGGCAGACCCAATGCTTATATGTGGTCCTTCTGGTATGGGAAAAACTGCTCTTGCACTAGAACCAATGCTTGCAAGAGATATGGAGAAAAAATACTTTTTGAAGGAAGCATCAAAGGAGATGGGCTTTACAGCTTTAAAAACTGGTCTTGCAACTTTGAATTGCCCCTATACTAACGAATATATCAATGAAAACTTTTCGCTTAATATGTTACAGCCAGTAGAAGGTAAAGAAAAATTATATAAGGCATATTTGAATAAATTAATATTCTTTGATGGACCTAATACGATATACAAAGACATGGGTATAACGTTTATGTCTCCAGATCAAGAATCAATTGCGAGAATGATTGATGTTGCTAATAATTTCAATCTAAAGGTAAATGTTATAGACCCAACAAAGCCAGAAACTTCAGTTGGAATAAATCCATTTTCGTATGGTTCACCTGTTGAAATTGCAGCTATTGTTTCTCTAATACTTACATCGACTTATAGAAACCAAAGACCAGCTGAGGAGGAAGTATATTTCCAAAATTCGGCAGCACAAGCAGTAGAGAATATAACAATAATGTTAGCTGAAATGCACCCAAAAATGCACGATGGCGAGTTACCTAGTATTGAGGATATACTAGATATGTTAAATGATTTTGATTTGGCGGTTGAAATGTGTAAAGTTGCTGAACAAGACCCAGAGCTTAAGGAAAAATATAAATTACAACTTGGATACTTCAAAAAATATTTCTACAAGGATGCAGGTATGAGAACAGAGACTGAAAGGTTTGTACATACTGCGATTACTCAACTTGATACATTACTTAGAGTTCCAGGTTTAAGAAATATATTATGTAATAGAACAAACAATATAAATTTTGATAAGGCATTAGCAAATGGAGAAGTTACAATTGTTTGTACAAGAAGGGGAGGTCTTCGGACCAGTTTTACAAAGGGCTTTTGGATTATTCTTCTTACTTGCAATGCAACGTTCAGTTATGAAAAGACCGGGAAGTGAGCAATCAAGAATTCCTCATATTTTATATATTGACGAATTTCCAGATTTCTTATGCAACCCAACTTTAAGTTTGTTTACATTATACAGAAAATATGGAGTTGGAACTGTTGTTACTGCACAAAACCTAGAGCAATTAAATGCAACTCCTACATCGAGAAGAACTATTCTTTCAAACTGTACTACGAAGATTGTATTTGGTAACCTTTCTCCAGAGGAAAATGAGTTTTGGTCTAATGAGTTTGGAGATAGAAGAGAGTGGCTATATACTAGAGATATGACTATGAAGGGAGAAAAACCGGGAAATCAATTCTTAATGGGCGAGTCTTCTGTGTCTGATGTTTCTTATGGTGATTTTAAAGGTATTAAATGGGGCTGGAAGAAGAATTTTGAGCTTGGTAAATTGCAAGCGCTTAAGTTTAAGAATTGTGCTTTCAAGTACAAGGATGACAAGGGCAAGAGTTTCACTGGTGTTGCTATCTTAGATTTTATGCCTTCTAAGTACAAGGAGCCTCATAAGGTTAAGAATTTTGATTTTTCGAAGTTCCAAGGTGGCATGATTGGTGATAATGTAAAGGAACCAAAGGAGCACAAGGGATTTAAGCCAAAGGAAATTGATTTTGATGCGTTTAGTGATGACCAAGATGTGAACCCTATTCAAACTGATGTGACTGATTCGAGTTATTTATTTAATAATGAGGATGCTATTATTTATGATATAAAGAAGAAGAGTGATAAGGAGTAGAAATGAGATACCATATAAGTTAAGAGTCTTTCTAAGACGATTACTTATGTGGTATTTTTTGTATAAATTTATACTTTACTTACTGACTTCAAAAAATAACCCTTAAACTCTTGACAGAACTGAAAAAGCAAGATATAATTATGTAATTAGAGTAAATTAAAGAGAGGATTGGAGACAAAAATGAGTATAAAAATTGAAAAAACAGAAAATGCAAATGAATTAAAACTTAGCTTTGAAGTAGAGGCTGAAAAATTTGATGAGGCTATAAAAAAAGTATATGAAAAAAGTGCAAAATATTTTAATATACCAGGCTTCAGAAGAGGAAAAGCTCCTATGGCTATGGTAGAGAAACAATATGGAACAGAGATATTCTATGAAGACGCATTTAATGAAGTTGTACCAGAGATATATGAAAAAGAATTAGAAGAAAATAATATAGAGGCTGTAAGTAAACCAGATATAGATATAGTACAAATGGGAAAAGGACAAGACCTTAAATTTACAGCTGTTGTTCAAATAAAACCAGAAGTAAAACTTGGAAAATATAAAGGTATACAAATAAAAAAAGTAGAGTATAATGTATCTGAAGACGACGTAAATCATGAATTAGGACACATGGCTGAAAGAAATGCAAGAGTTATATCAGTAGAGGATAGACCAGTAGAAAATAAAGATATAACTGTAATTGATTTCGAAGGAACTGTTGACGGAGTAAAATTCGAAGGTGGAAAAGCAGAAGGTCATGAGCTAGAGATAGGAAGTAATACATTTATTCCTGGGTTTGAAGAGCAAATTATTGGTATGAAAATTGACGAAGAAAAAGATATAAAAGTAAAATTCCCAGATGATTATTTCTCAGAAGATTTAAAGGGAAAAGAAGCAGTATTCAAAGTAAAATTACATGAAATAAAAAAGAAAGAATTACCAGAAATAAATGACGATTTCGCAAAAGATGCAAGTGAATATGAAACACTTGAGGAGTTAAAGAATAGTATAAAAGAAAAGTTAGAAGAAGATAACAAAGCAAGAGCAAAATATGAGACAGAGGAAGAAGCAATAAAAGCTGTATGCAAAGAAGCAGAAGTTGATATTCCATCAGGAATGATTGAAACAGAGCTTGATAATATGGTAAAAGATATAGAGACAAGACTTAGCTATCAAGGTATGAAAATGGATATGTATTTACAAATGATAGGTAAGACAATGGAAGAATTTAGAAAAGAAGGCGAAGAGCAAGCAAAAGACGCAGTTAGAACAAGACTTGTACTTGAACAAGTTGTTAAGGATGCTGAAATTAAGCCAGACGAAAAGAAAATCGCTGATAAATTAGAAGAAATGGCTAAAATGTATGGAAAACAAAAAGAAGAGCTAGAGAAAAATGAATACTTTATGGAACTTATGAAAAAACAAGTAGCTCAAGAGGAAGCAATAGAGTTTTTAGTGGCAAATGCTAAGATAAAATAAACAAAAGGAGGAAAAATATGTTAGAAAATAGTTTAGTACCTTATGTTATAGAACAAACAAATAAAGGGGAAAGATCTTATGATATTTTCTCAAGATTATTAAAAGATAGAATAATATTTTTAGGAGAGCAAGTTGATAGTACATCAGCAGGGCTTGTTGTAGCTCAGCTTCTATTCCTAGAATCAGAAGACCCAGATAAAGAAATATTCCTTTATATAAACAGTCCAGGTGGCTCTATAACAGATGGGATGGCTATATATGATACAATAAATTATATAAAATGTCCTGTATCTACAATATGTGTAGGTATGGCAGCAAGTATGGGAGCTGTACTTTTAGCGTCAGGAACAAAAGGAAAAAGACTTGCAACTCCAAATTCAGAGATATTAATACATCAACCATTAATATCTGGAGGACTTTCAGGACAGACAACTGAAATAAAAATACATGCAGACCACATGGTAAAAACACGTGAAAAATTAAATAAAATATTAAGCGAGAGAACAGGTCAACCACTAGAGATAATAAATAGAGATACAGAAAGAGATAATTATATGACAGCAAAGGAAGCTCTAGATTATGGTCTTATTGACGGAATATTAGATAAAAGACCCTAAGATTTAAGCTCTAAATTAAGTAAAATTAGATATTAGAAATTTTCTAATATCTAATTTTAATAATTTATTTTACCTAAATGGAGGGATAATTAAATGGCAAAAAACACTAACAATGGTGATAAAAATGTAAAATGTTCATTTTGTGGAAAAACACAAGAAAACGTTAAAAAAATAGTAGCAGGACCGGGCGTATATATATGTGATGAGTGTATTAGTATTTGTAAAAATATAGTTGAAGAAGATAATTATGATGAAGATGATGATGAGCAATATTCATTAAGCGAAGAAGAGATTTTACCTAATCCTGCGCAAATTAAGAAAATATTAGACGAATATGTTATAGGGCAAGAAGAGGCTAAAAAGACTCTATCTGTTGCAGTATACAACCATTATAAAAGGATAAATAATGAAGAAGAGGCAAATGATGTAGAAATACAAAAAAGTAATGTATTATTACTTGGACCTACAGGTTCAGGAAAAACATTGCTAGCACAAACACTTGCTAAAATTTTAAAAGTACCTTTTTCTATAGCAGATGCAACGACTCTTACAGAGGCAGGCTATGTTGGAGAAGATGTTGAAAATATTTTACTTAAACTTATTCAATCAGCAGATTATAATATAAAACTTGCAGAAAGAGGAATAGTTTATATAGACGAAATAGATAAGATAACGAGAAAATCTGAAAATCCATCTATTACAAGAGATGTAAGTGGCGAAGGAGTTCAGCAAGCCTTACTTAAAATAATAGAAGGAACAGTTGCATCAGTTCCACCACAGGGAGGAAGAAAACATCCACATCAAGAACTTTTGCAAATTGATACATCAAATATTTTGTTTATTTGCGGAGGAGCTTTTGAGGGATTAGATAAAATAATAAATGAAAGAATAGGAAAGAAAGCAATAGGATTTTCTGCTAAAATTGAAAGCAAAAAGGAAATTGATAAATATAAGATATATGAAGAATTGTTACCTCAAGATTTATTAAAATTTGGATTAATTCCAGAATTTGTTGGAAGACTTCCAATTGTTACAACCCTTAGAGAATTAGATAAAGATGCTTTAGTTAAAATCTTAACTGAGCCAAAAAATGCTTTAGTAAGGCAATATAAAAAATTGCTAGAATTTGATGATGTTGAACTAGAATTTGAGAAAGAAGCAATTGATGCAATTGTTGATAAAGCCGTTGAAAGAAATACAGGTGCAAGAGGACTTCGCTCAATAATTGAGGAAATTATGAGGGATATAATGTTTGATATACCATCAAATCCTAAAATAGAAAAATGTATTATAACAAAAGAGACTGTTTTAGAAAATAAAGAACCAGAGTTAATTATTAATGAGCAAAGACAAGAAAAAAAGCATAAAAGAAGAGTAATAAAAAGATTAAAAGATGCGGAAACAGCATAAGTAAACTAAAGGGGGAAGTAAGAAGATGTATAAAAAAGTTGAATTACCAAATGGATTTGCAGGAAAAGAAGTTGAAATAAGAAATTTTTGGAAAGAAAATGATATTATAAAAAAGAACTTTGAAATGAACAAAGGCAAAAGATATTTTACATTTTATGATGGACCACCAACAGCTAATGGAAAACCTCATGTTGGTCATATTCTAACAAGAGTAATGAAAGATATTATACCTAGATATAAAGTAATGAAAGGTTATCAAGTAATAAGAAAAGCTGGATGGGACACACATGGACTTCCAGTAGAACTTGAAATCGAGAAAAAACTTGGAATTTCTGGAAAAGCACAAATAGAAGAATATGGTATTGAAAAATTTATAAAAGATTGTAAACAGAGTGTGTTTACTTATGTTTCACTATGGGAAGAAATGACAAATCAAATAGGATTTTGGGTAGATATGGATAATCCTTATGTTACTTATCATAATGACTATATAGAGTCAGTATGGTGGGCTTTAAAACAGATGTGGAATAAGGGGCTTCTATATGAAGGCCATAAAGTTATGCCATATTGCCCTAGATGCGGAACAGCTCTTTCTTCTCATGAAGTAGCACAAGGATATAAAGATGTAAATGATTTAACTTGTACATGTAAATTTGAGGTAGAGGGAAAGAAAGATACATATATTCTTGCATGGACGACAACTCCATGGACTTTACCATCCAACCTAGCTTTATGTATAAATAAAGCCTATACTTATGTAGAAGCAAAGGTAAGCGAAAGTGATAATGAGTGTATTAAGCCTAATGAAACATATATACTTGCAAAAGAGCTTTGCCAAAAAGTTTTAGGTGATAACTATGAAATAATTAGAGAATTCAAAGGTGAAGAACTTCTTGGAACTAAGTATAAACAATTAATGCCATTTGCAAAAGTAGAAGGAAAAGCATTTGTTGTAATACATGGAGACTATGTAAGCCTAGAAGAAGGAACAGGAATTGTTCATATTGCACCAGCTTATGGAGAAGACGATAGTATTGTTGCAAAACAAAATGGAATTGCTTTTGTAAATTTAGTAGATAAAGAGGGAAAATTCACAGAAGAGGTTACACCATGGGCAGGAAAATTTGTTAAAAAATGTGACGAAAGCATAATTAATTATTTAAAAGAAAACAACAAATTATTCAAGGCTGAAAGACATCTTCACTCATATCCACATTGTTGGAGATGCGACACTCCACTTTTATATTATCCAAAGGAAAGTTGGTTTGTTGCTATGTCTACTTTAAGGGATAAATTAGTAGAAAATAACAACAAAATAAAATGGTATCCAGATACAATAAGAACAGGTAGATTTGGAAAATTCGTAGAAAACGTAATTGACTGGGGTATTTCAAGAGATAGATATTGGGGAACACCACTTCCAATTTGGAAATGTGAGTGCGGACATAAGGAATGTATCGGCAGTATAAAAGAATTAAAGGAAAAGGGCATAAATGTACTAGACGACATAGAACTTCATAAACCTTATATTGATGATGTACATTTAAGATGTGAAAAATGCGGTAAGGAAATGACAAGAGCAAGAGAAGTTATTGACTGCTGGTTTGACTCAGGTTCAATGCCTTTTGCACAATTCCATTATCCTTTTGAGAATAAAGAATTATTTGAACAAAATTACCCAGCAAACTTTATTTCAGAAGCTGTAGACCAAACTAGAGGCTGGTTCTATACATTACTTGCTATTTCTACTGCAATATTTGATAAAGCATCTTTTGAAAATTGTATAGTTTTAGGACATGTACTAGATAAAAAAGGATTAAAGATGTCTAAGTCAAAAGGAAATGTTGTAGATCCTTTTGAAGTAATGAATCAAGAAGGGGCAGATGCAACAAGATGGCATTTCTATACATCTAGTAGCCCATGGCTTCCAACTAGATTTTCACTAGAAGATGTAGGCGATACATCTAGAAGATTTTTAGGAACTTTATGGAATGTATATTCATTTTATGTTCTTTATGCAAACATTGATAATATAGACCCATTAAAATACAAAGACTTTACATCTGACAATGTAATGGATAAGTGGATTACATCAAAATTAAATACATTAGTTGATGTAGTAGATAAATCATTAGAAGAATACGATATAACTGGTGCTGCAACTAAGATAGAGGAATTTGTTGATGAGTTATCAAATTGGTATGTAAGACGTAATAGAAATAGATTCTGGGGTAATAAATTAACAGACGATAAACTAGGCGCATTTGTTACTTTATACAGAACTTTAGTTACTTTATCAAAAGTTATTGCTCCATTTGTACCATTTATTGCAGAAGAAATATATCAAAATTTGGTAATTAGCTTAGACAAAAATGCGATAGAGAGTGTTCACTTATGTACATGGCCAGAAGTTGATAAAAAGGCAATAGATAAGAACCTAGAAAAGGAAATGGATTTAGCATATACATTAGTACAACTTGGAAGAAGTGCAAGAAATGTTGCAAATATTAAAAATAGACAACCACTTTCTGAAATGCTAATTTCAATAGATACTTTACCAAAATACTATGGAGATATAATAAAGGAAGAATTAAATATAAAGAAGGTTGAACTTGGAGCTGACCTTTCAAAATATGTTAATTTTTCTATCTTACCTAATTTGCCAGTTCTTGGAAAAGAATATGGAAAATTAATACCACAAATTAAGCAAGAAATTGCAAAATGCGATCAAATGAAACTTGCACAAAGCATAAAGAGCGGAGAAAGCAAGGAAATTAAGGTAGGAGATAAAACTATTGAATTAAATGAAAGTAATTTGATTGTTACGATGCAAGGAAAAGATGGATTTGCGTTTGCTGGAAATGGTACGATAGGTGTTGTTCTTGATACAACAATTACTCAAGAATTAAAAAATGAGGGATATGTAAGAGAGATTATTTCTAAGGTTCAAAATCTAAGAAAGGAAAGAGGTTTTGAAGTATTAGATAGAATATACTTATATATTTCTGGAAATGAGATGCTTGAAAAAATTGTTAAAGAAAATGAGGAATTAATTAAAAAAGAGACTCTTACGTTAGATTTAATTATTAGAGATAAACAGGAGCATTGTACAGAGTGCAATATAAATGGGGAGAAGTTAAATATTGGCGTAGAAGTTGCAAAATAAAATAAGAAAAAGGAGAAGATTTAGCTTAGGCTAAGTCTTCTTTTTATACAATCCAAGATAATATAAATTATGCGTTCGTCGCTCGGGGCGAGCTAAACTGCGCATAATTTCTAAAACTTATTTTTGGCACCCTTCCACGGCACGCGTGAACTCTTTCCAAAAATAAGTTTAAGAAATTCTAACTTGTTTACTCTACATTCGCTCCTTACTTAAATTTATATTATCTTGGATTGCGTCGTAAAAATATTTTATACTAATTGGTCAAAGATATTGACTAAAACTTGTATATGTGATAATCTAGTAAAGTAAACTAGATTAGAGAGGGTGTAATATTAATGAAGAAAAAAACTCCATATATAACAAAGGACTTTAAAGACTTAAAAGAAATGATAGAAAATTCTGGCAAAGAATATGCTGATAATGTAGCATTTGTAATAAAACATGTAGAAGGAAAAAATAAAGAATATCAAGATATAACATATAAACAATTTGTACACGAAATGAACGCTTTAGGAACAGAATTAATACAAGAAGGATATAAAGGAAAAAATATAGCAGTAATTGGAAAAAACAGCTATGAGTGGTTTTTAACATATACAGCAGTTATAAATGGAGTTGGAGTTATTGTACCTTTAGATAAAGGCTTACCACAAGACGAAATAGAAATGTCAGTAAAAAAAGCCAAAATAGAAGTAATAGTATGTGAAGAATCATATCTTGAAATGATAAATCAAATACTAGAAAAAGACGATAATAACCTAAACAAAATTATATGTATGGAAGAAGTAGCGGGATATGACAATGTAAAAGACCTTGTAGAAAAAGGTAAAGAGCTTTTAAACGAAGGAAACAGAGAATATGTAGATGCAAAAATCGACGCAGATAAAATGGCAACAATAGTATTTACATCAGGTACAACTGCATTATCAAAAGCAGTAATGTTATCACATAAAAACATCGTAAGCAATATAAACGCAATGGTAAAAGTTGAAAAATTATATGATACAGACACAAACATAGCCTTTTTACCATTTCACCATACATTTGGTTCAACAGGTATGCTTGTATACTTGTCAAGAGGTATGAGAAATGTATTTTGCGATGGATTAAGACACGTTCAAGAAAATTTAAAAGAATATAAAGTTACTGTATTCATTTGCGTACCACTTTTAATAGAATCAATGTATAAAAAAATTGAGGCAGGAATAGAAAAAAAAGGCAAAACAAAGCTAATAAAATTTGCAAAGGCACTTTCAAAATTTTTACTAAAATTTGGTATTGATATTAGAAGAAAATTATTTAAAGAAGTTTTAGACGAACTTGGAGGAGAGTTAAGATTTATAGTTAGCCGGAGCATCTGCACTTGATAAAAAGGTAGCACAAGGATTAAATGACTTCGGAATTTTAACTGTACAAGGATATGGACTTACAGAAACAGCACCAGTTCTTGCATGTGAAAACGAAAACGTAATTAGAGCTGGCTCAATTGGAGTTCCTATGCCAGGAATAGAAATAAAAATTGATAATCCTAATGAAGAAGGAATAGGAGAAATAATTGCAAAAGGACCTAATGTAATGTTAGGATATTATGAAAATGAAGAAGAAACAAATAAAGTTATAAAAAATGGTTGGTTCCATACAGGAGATTTAGGATACATAGACAAAGATGGAGTAATATATATCGCAGGAAGAGAAAAAAATGTAATTGTTCTAAAAAATGGAAAAAATGTATATCCAGAAGAAATAGAAGTATTAATAAACAACTTACCTTATGTCGCAGAGAGTATGGTATATGGTGAAGAAAAAGATGATGACTTAGTTGTTTCAGTAAAAATTGTATATAACAAAGAATATGTAAATGAAAAATACCCAAATATGTCTGAAGAAGAATTTAGAAATATTGTATGGCAAGATATAAAACAAATTAATACAAAATTACCAAAATATAAATATATGAAAAAGCTAGTTTTAACAGACGAACCTATGATAAAAACAACAACACAAAAAGTTAAAAGACAAGCAGAATTAAATAAAATGAAAAATGAATAAATTATTTTTAAGCTAAAGCTGAGAAGAAAAATTCAATGCTTTGGCTTTTTTGTAAATTTTTTGTGAACAACTAAAAAAGAAAAAGCCTTAAAAGTATTAGAATAGAGAAGAAACAATAAGAAAAATTATCTTTTTTTTACAAAAAAAACTATTGCATAAATAAGAAAATATTGTTATTATATATAAGAGAAATTGTAATTTAGATGTTTAATTGAAAATAATGGATGCACTAGGAAGGAATGGATTTAAGAGGATGATAGAATTTAGAAATGTAAATAAAAAATATTCTACAGGTACAGAAGCTGTCCACAATGCAAATTTCATAATAGAAAAAGGTGAATTTGCATTTTTAGTTGGAAGTTCAGGTTCAGGTAAATCAACATTAATTAAATTAATATTAAAAGAGGAAGAGCCTACTTCTGGAAACATTATAATAAATGGAAAAGATACAACGTTTTTAAAGAAAAACAGAATACCATATCTTAGAAGAAGTATGGGAGTTGTGTTCCAAGACTTTAGATTATTACCAGACAAAACTGTATATGATAACGTTGCTTATGCAATGTACATAGTTAGAGCTACACAAAGACATATTAGAAGACAAGTACCAATGGTATTATCATTGGTTGGCTTGAGTGGAAAAGCAAAAATGTATCCAAGCGAATTATCAGGAGGAGAACAGCAAAGGGTTGCTTTGGCAAGAGCATTAGTAAACAATCCTTCTATGTTAATTGCAGATGAGCCTACAGGTAACTTAGATCCAGATACTGCATGGGATATTATGAATTTACTTAATGAAATCAATATGAGAGGAACTACAATTATTGTTGCAACGCACGCAAAAGATATTGTAGATAAAATGAAGAAGAGAGTTATACAGATAGAAAAAGGCAATATAGTAAGAGATGATAAAAAGGGTGGTTATGATAGTGAGATATAATATTATTAGCTATTTAGTAGGTGAAGGATTTAAAAATATATTAAAGAATAAAAAATCAACAGGAGCAGCCTTAACAATTATGTGTATGGCTATGTTTGTGTTTGGTTTGTTTTTCATATTAGGAGAAAATGTTAATTATGTAATGAGCCAAGTCGAGTCAGAGCAAGGAATGCAAGTATTCATGAAACTAGAGGCTTCTGAAGAACAAATAAAAGAGGCTGAAAGAAAAATTAGAGCAATAGATGGGGTAAATACAGTAGAACGTGTGCCTGCAAAACAAAGCCTTGACGAATATAAAGAGACGCTTGGAGATTCAGCTTTATTAGAAGGACTAGACGAATATTGGCCAGAATCATTTTTAGTAACATTAACTGATTTACAATTGAATAGTAGTGTTCAAGAGCAAATAAAAGCAATAGACAATGTAGACCCACAAATTCAAAGTAGTAATACAACAATAGAAATGTTGTATAAAATAACAAAAGGTGTAAGATTTGTAACATTAGGTATACTTGTTATATTGGTAATAATTTCTGTATTTATAATTACAAATACAATAAAACTTACAGTACATGCTAGAAGAAAAGAAATATCTATAATGAAATATGTAGGTGCTACAAATAGCTTTATAAGATGGCCATTTATTGTAGAAGGAATTATCATAGGAGTAATATCAGCATTGATAACAATATTAATTGTTGGAGTTATATATAATGTTGTAACAGGTAAAATTATAGAAACAAATACATTTAAAGAATTAAACTTAAAACTATATACATTTGCAGATATGTTTAATATGCTACTAATGACATATATTTTACTAGGAGCTGGAATTGGTGTTGTAGGAAGTTCAATTTCAATGAGAAAATATTTAGAGGTATAAAAGAAACAAAAGTTGTAAATTAGGAGGAATTTTATATGACCAAAAAGATAGTTTGTATTTTCTTAATCATAATGATATTATCAGTTTCAATTGTAAGTTTTGCTGTGACACAAGGAGAATTACAAAATAAGGTAAATGAATTGAATACTCAAATAGACCAAACAGAAAATAGAATAGACGAAATTAATGGAGAGGTAGATGCAGTTACTAAAGAAATAAATAATTTGAGTGCCGAAATAGAAGAAAAGGAAGACCAAATAGCAGTACTTAATCAAGAATTAAAAACATTAAATGACGAAATTAGTAAGTTAGAAGCAGAGCTAAAGGATGAAGAAGAAAAATATAATGACAGATATGATAAATTTTGCAAAAGAATAGTTGCACAATATAAATCAGGTAAGGTATCTTATCTTGATGTGCTTTTAAATGCTAAAAGTTTATCAGAATTTGTTTCTAAATATTATTATCTTGAAAAGATAGCAGATCTTGATACTAAAATTTTAAATGATATTGAAGAAAGAAAAAATCAAATTGAAAATAACAAAAAAACTTTAGACGAAAAAAAGAGCGAGCTTACAGATAAACAAACACAATTGAAAAGGGAAGAAATAAACTTATCAAATAAAAAGGCAAATAAAAATAAGTATGTATCACAATTAACTGCAGAACAACAAGAACAGCAAAGACAATTAGACGAGCTTAATGAGCAAAAGAGACAAACAAACAATGAAATTGCAGAACTTGCAATACAAAATGGAAATAAAGGTGGAGGATATGTTTATTCAGGAGGAATATTAACTTTCCCAGCACCAAATTATACTAGAATATCATCAGGATTTGGATATAGAGGTTCTGCAGCAACAGGAGGAGTAGGCTCTTCTAATCATAAAGGTATGGATTTGGCAGCACCTAGTGGAAGTCCAATAGTTGCCGCTGAATCAGGAGTTGTTATAAAGGTTGTAACAGGATGTACACATAACTATCCAAAAACATATTCTACAAGATGTAGCTGTGGTGGAGGATATGGAAATTACTTAATGATTTCACATGGTGGAAACCTTGTTACATTATATGGACATTGCTCAACTATAAGTGTATCTACAGGTCAGACAGTTACTGCGGGTCAACAAATTGCAACAGTAGGATGTACTGGATATTCAACAGGTAACCATTTACACTTTGGAGTGTTATTAAATGGAACTTATGTAAATCCAGCATCATATTTAGGCAAATAACTGAATATAATAATAGAAAAACTTATACAATAAAACGGAGGCTTTTCTAATGAAAGAGAATAAAAGACAGAAAATTTATAGAACAATAATGTTAATCGTTGTAGTTGCAACAGTTACATTTATTGTAACAAGTATTATAAATTATCAGGATTCAATAAAATATGTAATATCTTCAAAATTTAATACTAATGTAAACCAAAAAATAGATACTGCATTATCTGCAATTACAGAAATAATTGAAGATAAATACATTGGCGAAATTGATGAAGATAAACTTATAGATGGTGCCTTAAAGGGCATGGTTGCATCAGTAGGAGATATATACACAGAATATTATACTAAGGATGAATTAGATCAATTTACAACAAGTACGCTTGGTAATTTTGTTGGAATAGGTGTATATATGCAAGCTAATTTTATTACAGGAAATATAACAATACTTTCAACAATACCTAATTCTCCTGCAGAAGAAGCAGGACTTAGAGAGGGAGACCTTATAATTAAGGCAAATGATAAAGAATATAAGGCAGAGGAGATAACAGAACTTTCTAATGATATAAAGGGAGAAGAAGGAACAAAGGTAAAATTAACAATAAAAAGAGCAGACGAAACGCTTGATATAGAGGTTGAAAGAAGACAAATCCATATAAATTATGTTGTAGGAGAAATGCTAGAAGATAATATAGGTTGCATATCAATTGAAACTTTTGACGAAGATTGCGAAAAAGATTTTATAAATGAATACGAAAAATTGAAAAACGAAGGTGCAAAAGCATTAATTATAGATTTAAGAAATAATGGTGGAGGATTGGTTGACGAAGCTATTAATATTGCTGAATTAATGTGCAATAAAAATGATGTTTTATTAATATCTACAGATAAAGATGGAAATAAAAAAACAACAATATCTAAAAAAGCACCAGTTATTGAAATGCCTATTGTTGTAATTGTAAATGAAGCATCAGCAAGTGCAACAGAAATACTTGCTGGAGCATTAAAAGATAATGGAAAAGCAGAAATTGTTGGGGAAAAGACTTTTGGTAAAGGTGTTATACAAGAGTTAATTCGTTTATCAAATGGAGGAGCTTTAAAAGTAACATCACTTGAATATTTTACACCAAAAGAAAACAAAATAAATGAAATTGGTATAGAGCCAGACTATAAGGTAGAAGGCGAAGAAGAACAAATGAAAAAGGCAATAGAGGTAATAAAGGAAAAAATGAAATAAATTTATTTGACAAATATACAAAATGATGTTATACTAATAATAGCTTAAGCGAAGTTGTCTAGTGTAGCCTGACAATAACGCACTAGATATGTGTGTAGAGACACATATCTTTTTTTACTTGACAAACATTAAAAATGATGTTATACTAATAATAGCTTAAGTGATAAAGCTGGTCATCTAAGCAATACTGATATGTGGGTGAAGACACATATCTTTTTTTATGCAAAAAAACAGAGCAGGTGAAGAGCTGCTCTGAACTGATAAATCAGTTTTTGTTTGCGTTGTTTTTATATGTATTCAATTCTTCTTCCAATTTTTCAATCTTCTGAAGCAGAATCCATATAAGCATAAAGCTGGTCATTTCTAAACGACACCTCCTTTCCAAAAGATTTCCTTTATGAAAAGGATGTTTCTATTATACTTTATTTTTTTGTATATTTCAATAAAATTATTTAATAATAAGCATATTTTTTAATGCCAAGTGGAATCGGCAAGCCGCGTCGGAAAAATAGTCCACAGGACTATTTTTGCCTAAGTTTCAGGCTAACCCATGTTAGCCTAAAACTAGGCAACCTCCTTTTCGATTCCACGCATCTCTATGAATTAAAAAAAGCGATACGTTAGAGTATCGCTTTTTATGGTGGCTTCAAGTGGAATCGGCAAGCCGCGTCGGAAAAATAGTCCACAGGACTATTTTTGCCTAAGTTTCAGGCTAACTCATGTTAGCCTAAAACTAGGCAACCTCCTTTTCGATTCCACACATTTCTATGAATTAAAAATAAGCGATACGTTAAAGTATCGCATCTTATGGTGGCTTCAAGTGGAATCGAACCACTGACACGAGGATTTTCAGTCCTCTGCTCTACCAACTGAGCTATGAAGCCAAATAAAAAAATGGCGACCTGGAACGGGCTCGAACCGTCGACCTCTAGCGTGACAGGCTAGCGTTCTAACCAACTGAACTA
>CANRAW010000027.1 GCA_947628715.1 uncultured Clostridia bacterium | reverse complement strand
AGTGTAAATCAATAAATTTAATTATACTACAAATTTTTTTATAGAAATTTGTTTCACATCATTGACATATATACAAAAAAAATTAATTTTTTTTCAAAAAACTATTGCAATTGTGAAAAAAATCTGCTATTATAATTACCATATTATTAAAAATCAAGATTTTTTAATTCAAAGGGCAAGAAATTGCCATCAAAAAGTTAATCTTAAAAATTTCCAAGATTATAAAAAAGAAGGAATATGTATGAAAAAAATTAAATATGTAAAAAAGTTAGCAATATTTTTGCTTATTTTATGTGCTTTGACAATTTTCTTGTTATGCTTAAAAAGCATTTATCATGAAAAAATAAAAGAAGGACTATTGTCAAATATTAAAATTATATTAGACCAAAGTATCCAAGACGAAAAAAAAGAATATGTAGAAGGAGAAGCAATAGGTATGCTTGTGATACCTAAAATTGGCATGGAAGCGCCTATAACACAAGGCACTTCACTTGATATTTTAAAAAATTCAATTGGACATTTTCAAAATACAAGTGTATGGCAAGGAAACATTGCACTCGCATCACACAACAGAGGCTCATATGCTCACTATTTTTCTAGAATAAATGAACTAGAAAATCGGTGAAGAAATTATATATATAACAAATATGGGAGAAAGGAGATATGAAGTTAAAGAAAACAAAATAATTGATGAAACAAATGTTGATATATTAAAAAATACAGAAGCAAATACAATAACACTAATTACATGTGTGACAGGGAAGAAGAACAAGAGACAATGTATTATAGGAATAGAACAAAATCAAGTATAGAAAGGAACAAAAACATGTTAAGAAAATTTTTAATAATATCAATTTGTGCATTAGCAATAATTACAATTGCAACTAATGTAAAAGCATATACATCTGGCGAAGAAATAAGAGAATATTCAGCATCTGTAAAATATGTACCAGTTAGCAAATTTGCAGAAGATAATAAAAATAGGGACTTTTATTCAATTACATATCAAATATATAAACAAAACCTAGAAATAATAAAATATGAAATAAGAAATATTTATGGTTTCCCAGAAGGAAGCTATGTTGCAGATGTAAATACAGGAGAAAAAAAGACAGAATTTGGAAAAGATGATACAAGATTTAAAATAATGATACCAAAAGAAAGTGCCAGATTAAAAGACTTTATAGGAGAAATGTTTGTATCAATGGAATTTAGAGCGATAAGGACTGAATATAACGAAAAAGGAGAAATATCAGCTTATTATCAGACTGATACAAACGAACAATTAGTTCAATATGAACATAGATTATCCATAATGAGACTACAAGTAATAGACAAAGAAGAACAAAAAGCAGTAGAAGGAGTAAAAATCAAAGTACAAGTCAATGATGGAATAGAAGAAAGACCAATTGAATTAATAACAAACCAATATGGAGAAATAACAGTTGAACCAATTGGTAGAGGAAACCTCGTGATGGAAGTTATATCTGCTCCTGAAGAGTATGATATAAGTAACATAGGTAAATTACAATTTGGCATTGGACATAACGAAAATTCAGTACGTCAACTATATTTAACACATAAAAAAGGAAAATTGTGTATTGAAGATAATGCAAAAGCAACATTTGAAATATATAATTCTTCTGGAAAATTAGTAGGAACATATTCAACTGACGAAGATGGAAAAATTGAAATAGAAGATATGAATTCTGGAAAATATCTGCTTATACAAAGAGACGTAGAAGAAGGATACATAAAAACAGATAATATGTTATTTACAATTGAAGGAAATGAAACATGTACAATAGGAATATTAAATCAGTTGATTAATGTAAGCGATGGAGAAAACGAAGAGGAAAATAATCCAGAGCAATTACCAGAAGATAATGATAAGCAAGAAGAAGTAAATCAAGAAGAAAATAAACCAGAGCAATTGCCCGAAGATAATGATAAGCAAGAAGAAGTAAATCAAGAGGAAAATAAACCAGAGCAATTACCAGAAGATAATAAGCAAGAAGAAGTAAATCAAGAAGAAAACAAACCAGAACAATTACCAGAGGATAATGATAAACAAGAAGATGTAAATCAAGAAGAAAATAAACCAGAGCAATTACCAGAGGATGATAAGCAAGAAGATGTAAATCAAGAAGAAGACGAACTAGAGCAATTGCCAGAAGATAAAGAAGAAATAACCCAAAATACACAAAATAAAAGTGAAGATAATGATAATATTTTACCAAGAACTGGTGATGATTATTTCCTAATAAAATTAATTTTTCTAGATTTAGTTGCAATCACAATTTTTATAATAGCGGTAGAAGTAAAGAAAAAACAGACCGCTAAAAAACAGTCTGTTTTATCAGAAAATTTAAAGAATAATACAAATTAAACCGCCACTTCCTTCATTAACAATTCTTTCTAAAGTCTCTTGAAGTTTCATTTGAGCATCTTCAGGCATTCTATATAATTTATTTTGAAGACCCTCATTAACAAGTTCATGTAGACTCTTACCAAAAATATTTGATTCCCAAATTTTTTTAGGATCTGTTTCAAATTCAGAAAGTAAATAAGTAACAAGCTCTTCAGATTGTTTTTCCGAACCAACAATAGGAGAAACCTCAGTTGTAATATCAGCTCTTATCATGTGAATACTAGGAGCCTTAGCCTTTAATTTAACACCAAATCTTGAACCTTGTTTAACCATTTCAGGTTCCTCTAAAATTAACTCTTCCATAGAAGGTGTAACAATACCATAACCTTTAGCTTTAACTTCTTCTAAAGCGTAAGCTATTTTATCATATTGTTTTTTAGTATAAGCAAGAGAGGTCATTGTAGAGAATAAATCCCCCTCATTTTCTACCGAAACGCCAGTCATTTCTGTTAATATTTGATAGAAAAGAGAATCATTAAGTGAAATAGTCACATTTACATTACCATTACCAAGATTAATTTCACTAAGCATAGTATTAGAAATTACATCTGTAGTTTTAATAGAAGAAACACTTTCGTCTACTTGCTTTAACATAGAAATATTGCTAAAAGCAGATTTTATCTCAGAATATAATTCTTTTTTTAGCCAATGTTCTTCATCTAATGAATCAACCCATCTTGGGAGATTAATATTTAACTGCTCAATAGGAAATTCATATAAAAGTCTACTAAAAATTTCATTTATATTATCAATAGATAAATTAGAACAATCAGTAGGAAGCACTGGAACAGAATATTTTTCCTCAAGCCTTACTGCAAGTTTTTCAGCAAACTCTGAATGAGGGTCTTCACTATTTAAAACAATAACAAAAGGTTTATGTAATTCTTTTAATTCAGAAACAACTCTTTCCTCAGCAGAAATATAATCTTCCCTTGGAATATCTGTTATACTTCCATCAGTTGTAACTAAAATTCCAATTGTAGAATGTTCTGATATTACTTTCTTAGTACCTAACTCTGCGGCAGTTTCAAAAGGAATTTCATTTTCAGACCAAGGAGTTTTAACCATTCTAGGTACATCATCTTCGAGATAACCAATTGCATTATTTACAAGATACCCAACACAATCAACGAGCCTTGTTTTAAAACGAATATTATCACCTAAAGTAATTTCTATAGCTTCATTTGGCACAAACTTAGGCTCTGTTGTCATAATTGTTCTGCCAGCAGCACTTTGAGGTAACTCGTCTTGAGCTCTTTCTTTTTTGTATTCATTTTCAATATTAGGAATAACTAATAAATCCATGAAATGTTTAATAAAAGTAGACTTACCAGTTCTTACAGGACCTACAACGCCAATGTATATATCGCCATCAGTTCTAGATTTAATATCCTGATATATGCTTAAATTTTCCATTAAATAACCTCCATAATAAATGTTTGTACGATTAACTTTACTAATTTATATTAGAAATGCACATCAAATATTACTAAATATTTAATATTTTTATTAAAAAAATATATATAGATAATAGTAAAAAGGCAAATAGAAAAAGCACAAATCCTTGATAAAGTAAGCCAAATATTATATAATTAAATATATTAATTAAAAGAAGGAATAAGGATATATGAAGGTTTTAGTAGTCGGAGGAGGACCAGCAGGAATGCTTGCATCCATAATGTCAGCACAAGAAGGAAATGAAACAATTATTTTAGAAAAAATGAATACAATTGGAAAAAAGCTAAGAATAACTGGCAAGGGAAGATGCAATATAACTAATGCAATTGATATAGAAGAATTTATCAAAAATATTCCAGGTAATGGAAAATTTTTATATAGTGCATTTGGCAGTTTTACCAATAAAGACATAATAAAATTACTAGAAGAAGAAGGACTAAAAACAAAAATTGAAAGAGGAGAAAGAGTATTCCCTGTAACAGATAATGCACAAGATGTTGTGGACGCATTAAGTAGAAAGATAAAAAAAATTGGTGTAAAAGTTATAAATAACGCAAATGTTACAGATTTAAAAATAGAAAATAATAAGGTTAAAGGAGTAGAATATATTTTAAGCGAAAAAACAAATTACATAGAAGCGGATAAAGTAATACTGGCAACAGGTGGGGTTAGTTATCCATTAACAGGCTCTACTGGAGATGGACAAAGAATTGCTAAAAAATATGGGCATAATATAACTAAAATGAAGCCAGCTCTTGTTCCAATGGAATGTTACGAAAAAGATATATGTAAAGAAATGCAAGGACTTAGTTTAAAAAATATAGCAATTTGTTTAATAGATATTGAAAAAAACAAAAAGATATATGAAGACTTTGGTGAAATGCTTATAGCACATTTTGGAGTTACAGGTCCAGTAATAATTAGTGCTTCATCACATTTAATTAGATATAAAGAAATAGATAACTTACTAAAAAATAAAAAAATCAAATTAAAAATAGACTTAAAGCCAGCATTATCTCTAGAAAAATTAGACTTGAGAATTAGAAGAGATTTTGAAGAATTTAAAAATAAAAGTTTCAAAAATAGTTTGAATAAATTACTACCACAAAAAATGATTAACACTGTTATAAAATTATCTGATATAGACGAAAACAAAAAAGTTAATGAAATAACGAAGGAAGAAAGACAACACCTAGGGGAGATAATAAAGAATATAACATTTACTATTAGCAGTTTTAGACCAATAGAAGAAGCAATTATTACATCAGGAGGAGTTGATGTAAAAGAAATAAATCCTAAAACAATGGAATCTAAGCTCATCCATGGACTATATTTTGCAGGAGAAATAATAGATGTTGATGCTTATACTGGAGGATTCAATTTACAGATTGCATATTCAACAGGTGCGACAGCAGGAAGAAACGGAGGAAACTCAAATGTTTAAAACTGTAAAAAGTGAATCTCAAAGTATAATTATTGAAAAAAAGTCTAAATTTATAGGGAATTTATATTATGTTGAAAATGAAGAAGAAGCAAATGAAATTTTAAACAATATAAAAAAGAAATATTTTGATGCAAGACATAATTGCTATGCCTATAGGATAATTAAGGATGGTACTATAATAGAAAAACAAAGTGATGATGGAGAGCCAGCGGGAACAGCAGGGATGCCTATGTTAAATATACTCGCAAAACAAAATATTGTTAATGTTTTAATTGTTGTTACAAGATATTTTGGTGGAATACTATTAGGCACAGGAGGTCTTGTAAAAGCATATTCTGATGCAACTAAAGATGCTTTGCAAAATACAGAAATTATTGAAAAGCAAGAAGGATATGTTATTGAATTAATGTGTGACTATGAAAATATTAGGCAATTTGAATATATATGTTTGAAAAATAATATAAAAATTGTAAGTAAAGAATATGCAGAAAGTATAAAAGTATTAGTAGAAATACCAAAAGCAAAAATGAATAATTTTATCGAAAAAAATCTAAAATCAAATTTCCAAAATATACCAATTAAGATTATAAAAGAAAAATTTATATAAAAATTTCTACTACGCAATAAAACAACAAAAACAGCAATAAAATGAACAAAAAACAGAAAAATTAAAAGTCACTAAAAAATAAAAAAACAAAAAAATTCAAAAAAACTATTGCTAAAATTTGGAAAAAGTAATATAATACAAAAATGTAAAATATTTACAATTTTTTATGTTAGGAGGATAAAAATTTAATGGACAAATTGTCGATTTTGGTAGCTGATGATAATGCAGAGTTTGCAAAAAATTTAACAAATTATATTGAAAGGGAACAAGACATGCAGGTAATTGGAATTGCAAAAGATGGAATAGAGGCAGTTGAAATGATAAAAAACACTAAACCAGATGTTGCAATTATAGATGTTATAATGCCTAGACTTGATGGACTTGGTGTATTAGAGAGAATTAATACAGATCCAATAGAAAAAAAGCCATTATGTATTATTCTTTCAGCAGTTGGACAAGATAAGATTACAGCTAGAGCATTGGAACTTGGTGCACAATATTATGTTGTAAAACCTTTTGATATAGGTCTACTTGTAAAAAGAATCAAAGACCTTAAATTTTATAGACCAACTCGGAGTTAAAAATGCAAATTTAGGTAGAGATTTAAAGACACCATACATAGACATAGTACCTGAAAGAAAAAAAGAAGTAGACAGCTTAGAAGCATTAGTTACCAATATAATTCATGAAATTGGTGTTCCAGCACATATAAAGGGATACCAATATTTAAGAGAAGCAATAATGATGGTAGTAAATGATATAGATATAATAAACCAAATAACGAAGCAGCTTTATCCAGAGATAGCAAGGAAATTTAGAACAACGCCATCAAGGGTAGAAAGAGCAATTCGTCATGCAATAGAAGTAGCATGGGGAAGAGGAGAACCAGATACAGTAGAAAGCATATTTGGATACACAGTATCTGCAGCAAAGGGTAAGCCAACAAATTCAGAATTTATCGCAATGATAGCAGATAAGCTAAGACTAGAACTAAAAAGTGCATAAAAACAAGAAATAACTATTTACAAAGAAAAGTAAGTAGTTATTTTTATCATTTATAGAGCGATATTACTTGTTTTTTTAGCATTTTCGGTATATAATTATAACATTATATTATTATAGGAGGTTTTAAGTTAATGAAAGTAACTAGAGAAGAGCTATTGCATATTGCAAAACTTGCAAACCTAAGCATAAATGACGAAGAAATTGACAAGTATTTATTAAACTTACAAGACATATTAAATTTTGCAAACATAGTAAATAAAGCACCAGTTGATAAGCTAGAAGAAACAATTGGTTCAAGCAATGATTATAATGTATTTAGAAAAGACGAAGTAATAGAATTTGAAGATAAGGACGCATTATTAGAAAATGCTCCAGAAAAAGAGCAAAATATGTTTAAAATACCTAAAGTAATCTAGGTAAAATAGAAAAAGAAAGGAGCATTAATCTTTATGAACATAACAGAACTTACAGTTCATGAATTAAAAGAAAAACTTAGCAAAAAAGAAATAAAAATAACAGATATTACAAAAGCATATATAGATAGAATTAATGAAAAAGAAAAAGATGTAAAAGCCTATGTAACGCTTTTAGAAAATGAAGCGCTTACAAAAGCAAAAGAAATAGAAGAAAGCAAAGAAAATTTAGGAGAATATGCAGGAATTCCAATAGGCATAAAAGATAATATGTGTACAAAAGGAATAAGGACAACCTGTTCGTCAAGGATGTTAGAAAATTTTATATCACCTTATGATGGAACTGTCGTAGATAAAGTTATAAATAATGCAAATATGATAGACTTAGGAAAACTTAATATGGATGAATTTGCCATGGGAAGTTCAACAGAAAATTCATATTTTCAAAAAACAAGAAATCCATGGGATTTAAGCAGAGTACCAGGAGGCTCGTCAGGAGGCTCAGCAGCAGCTGTTTCAGCTAATCTTTGCCCTTGGGCACTTGGCTCAGACACAGGAGGAAGTATACGTCAACCAGCGTCACTTTGTGGAGTTGTAGGGCTAAAACCAACTTATGGTCTAGTATCAAGATATGGATTAGTTGCATTTGCATCTTCACTTGACCAAATTGGACCAATAACAAAAGATGTAGAAGATTCAGCGATACTTTTATCAATTATTGCAGGTCATGACGAAAAAGACTCTACATCTGCAAAAATAGAAGAAAAAGATTATACAAAGGCTTTAAAAAATGATGTAAAAGGTTTAAAAATAGGTGTACCAAAAGAATTTTTTGGAGATGGAATAAATGAAGACGTAAAAGAATCATTAATTAATGCAATAAATACATTTAAAGAATTAGGAGCAGAAGTTGAAGAAACATCTTTAAATGTTGCAGAATATTCACTTGCTGCATATTATATAATTGCGTGCGCTGAAGCAAGCTCAAATCTTGGTAGATTTGATGGAATAAGATATGGATATAGAGCAAAAAATTATGAAGATTTAAAAGACTTATTTATAAAATCTAGAAGTGAAGGATTCGGAGCAGAAGTAAAAAGAAGAATAATACTTGGAACGTATGTATTAAGCTCAGGATACTATGATGCTTATTATAAAAAAGCCCAAAAAGTCAGAACATTAGTAAAAAATGAATTTGCAAAAAATTTAGAAAAATATGATGTACTTTTAACACCAACATCACCTGTAACTGCATTTAAAATAGGCGAAAAATCAGAAAATCCATTGGAAATGTACTTATCAGACATCTGCACTGTATCAGTAAATATTGCAGGAGTTCCAGCAATATCAATACCATCAGGAGTAGATAGAAATGGTTTACCAATTGGTATGCAGTTAATTGGAAATTACTTTAAAGAAGACACTATATTAAATACAGCTTATACATTTGAAAAGAAACTAAACTTTAGAGAAAACTACAAACCAACATTTAAAGGAGGTACAAACTAATGGCAAAAGAAGATTACGAATCAGTTATAGGACTTGAAGTACACGCCGAATTATCTACTAAAACAAAAATATTTTGCTCATGCCCTACAGAATTTGGAGGAAAGCCTAATACACATTGTTGCCCTGTATGTATGGCAATGCCAGGAGCACTTCCTGTTTTAAATGAAAAAGTTGTCGAATATGCTGTAAAAGCTGGACTTGCTACAAATTGTGAAATTGAGACTGATAGCAAAAATGATAGAAAAAATTATTTCTACCCAGACCTTCCAAAATCGTACCAAATATCACAATACGATAGACCACTTTGCAAAAAAGGATATGTAGAAATAGATACAGAAGAAGGAAAAAAGACAATTGGAATCACTAGAATACATATAGAAGAAGATGCAGGAAAACTAAACCACGACGATTATGGAAGAGGAAGTTTAGTAGACTTAAATAGAGCAGGAGTTCCACTTATAGAAATTGTCTCAGAACCTGATATGAGAACAGTAGAAGATGCAGACAAATACTTAAAAAAACTAAAATCAATATTGGAATATATTGAGGTATCAGATTGCAAAATGCAAGAAGGTTCACTAAGAGCAGATGTAAATGTATCTATAAGAAAAAAAGGTCAAAAGGAATATGGCACAAGAACAGAAATGAAAAATATGAACTCATTTAGGTCAATATCAAGAGCCATAGAATATGAAATTCAAAGACAAATCGAAGTAGTAGAAAATGGTGGAAAGATTTATCAAGAAACCCTAAGATGGGATGAAGTATCTGGAAAAACATTTTCAATGAGAGATAAGGAAGAAGCACAAGATTATAGATATTTCCCAGACCCAGATTTAGCTTTGATTAAATGTTCAAAAGAATATGTAGAAAATATAAAAAAGAACTTGCCAGAGTTACCTGAGAGTAGAAAAGAAAGATACCTTACAGAATTTGGACTTTCAGAAAAAGATGCAAGAATACTTACTTCTTCAAAATACTTATCAGACTTTTTCGAAAAGGGTGTTAAAATTTCAAAAAATCCAAAAGCCGTATGTAACTGGTTACTTTCAGATGTATCAAGAATTTTAAATGAAAAAGAAATGGAGCCAGACGAAATTCCATTTAAGGCAGAAGATTTAGCAGAATTAATTGCACTTATTGAAAAAGGAACAATAAGCAGTAAAATAGCAAAAGACGTCTTAGAGAAAATGTTTGAAAAAGAAGGAACACCAAATGAAATTATAGAGAAAAATGGATGGATTCAAATATCAGACGAAGGTGCTATAAAAGAAGTTGTAGAGAAAATTCTTGATGCAAATGAGCAATCAATCATAGATTACAAAAATGGAAAAGATAGAGCCCTTGGATACTTAGTAGGTCAAGCTATGAAGGAAACCAAAGGAAAAGCAAACCCACAAATGTTAAACGAAATGTTTAAGGATGCTTTAAACAAAAGATAAAATGTAAAAGGATAGGATATAATGAAAATTAATATAAGTATACAATTAAATAATTGAAGAACTAAAATATAATGCTTAGAAGTGTAATAAGGCAAGCTAAAACTTGCCTTAAAAAATTTTATAATTTATTTTTTATCTTTTGGGTCAGGTATATATTCAAATAATTCTGAAACTTCACAATCTAATGCTTTACAAATACTATTTATTTGACTAATATCAATTCGTTTTGTTTCTTCATAATACATTTTTGAGATTGTAGCTGGTCTAATATTAGTTAGTAAAGATAAAGCTTTTTGGTTCATCTTATGTTTTCCTAATAAATCAGATAGTTTAATTCTTATCATAATATCCCCCGTTTCATAAAATTTTAATAAAAAATGTCAAAAAAAATTTTTATTTGTTGTATTTTATCATTTTATGTATTAAAATTACAGAAGAACACAAAAATATAACTATAGAAGTAATAAAAACATATCTGTAAGTAAACATAATTAAACAAACAGCTTATATGTTTATATGGAGGTAAATATGGAAATAGATATGAAATGGAAGGAAAAAAATAAATCATATTTAAATGCTATGCAGGTATTTTTAGACAAAGCTGAAAATATAAAAGATGAAACCTTAAAAATGGAAATAATTACTCAAGCGCTTAGATGTGATAATATTTTGACAGAACTTGCCATAAAAGAAATAATTAAGAATAAAACAACTAAAAATAAACAATAATATATTTATAAATCAAAAAACGAGGTAAATCAATGTTAAAAAATATATTTATTGGACTTTTTGCTGGAACAGTAACAGGTCTCTTTGGCTCAGGGGGAGGCATGATACTTGTTCCAGCTTTTACTTATATTTTAAAATTAGATGAAAAAGAAGCAAGAGCAACTTCCATATTTTGTATTTTGCCTATGGTATGTGCAAGCAGTATATTTTACTTTAAATCATCATATATAGAGCTAAAAGAAGGCTTACTTTGTGCAGTAGGAGGAATACTAGGAGGATATATTGGAGCAAAAATTCTAAATAAACTTTCTAATAGATATTTAAGAATTTTCTTCACAATATTTCTTATATATGTGTCAATTAGACTAATCATGCAAGGTATAAAGTAAAATAAAAAAAGGAAATGATAAATATGATAAATATAATTATTGGTACTATTTCAGGAATTGTTAGTGGAATGGGCATGGGAGGAGGAACAATCCTCATACTATGCTTATCTTTATTTTTAGGAAAAGACCAACATGTAGCACAAGGTGCAAATTTAATATTTTTTGTTCCAACATCAATTGTATCAACATTTATTAATGTAAAACAAAAATTGGTAAAATGGAAAGTAGGTATAATAGTTAGTATAGCAGGTATAGTTGGCGCGATTGTAGGGGCAAAAATATCGGTAAATTTAAACACAAATAGATTAAAATTATTCTTTGGACTATTTTTAATGGCAATTGCAGTAATGGAAATATATACTCTATTTTTTAAAAAAGAAAAAGTGAAATAAAGTATATAATTAAAAGAAAAAAGCAATAATAGTAATAAGTATATTTATATGAAAGGGAGGATAATTATGAAATTTGTTAAAGGTATGGTAATAGGTACAATGGTATCAGCAGGAATAGCAATGATGTATATGGAAAGCACAAATAAAACAAAAAGAAATTTAATGAAAAAGGGTAAACAAGTTGCAAAAAAAATGGGCATAGTTTAGAAAAAACAAACACAAAAAAAAGAGAGAGGAATAGACTAATGTAATGAGGTGAACAAAAATGATAGACTTCATATTCAATACATTAGTCTATACACTTGCTATATACGGTTTAATAGAAATAATAAGAGCAATTGTGTACATAATGGATTATACAAATCTTAACGAAGACGGAATTTATATTATAATCGCGGTGAAAAATCAAGAAAATAAAATAGATAACATTATAAAATCATTAATTTTTAAAATAATGTATGGAAAAGAAAAAGAGATAAAAAAAGTAATACTAACTGATTTAGATTCAAAAGACGATACTTTACCAAAAATAAAGAATTTAAAAAAGGATAATGAATACATAAATGTTACTTCTTGGAGACAATGTAAAAGGATAATTGATGTAATAGACGATATGTAAAAAATAAGATTTTTATATTGATATAAATGATAACTTGTGCTAAAATTAAAATTATCAAAACTAAGTGAGGTATAAATATATGAACTATTTTGATAAAGAAATATCTGAAGTAGAAAAAGAATTCGAAACAGACCAAAAAGTGGGCTTAAAACAAGAAGATATAAGTAAAAGAATCGAAAAATATGGCTATAATGAGCTAGAAGCAAAGAAAAAAGAAAGTTTATTAGTAAAATTTCTAAAGCAATTTAAAGACTTTATGATAATAATATTAATAATTGCTGCCATAGTATCAGGATTTATTGGAATAAAAGAGGGAGAAGGAATAACAGACTCAATAATAATTCTGATAGTAGTATTTGTAAATGCCATTATAGGACTTATACAAGAAAACAAAGCAGAAAAATCATTAGAGGCATTGCAAAAGTTAAGTGCTCATGCTTCAAAAGTTATAAGAGATGGAAAAGTACAAGTTGTACCAGCTAGAGAATTAGTTCCGGGAGATATTGTAATTCTAGAAACTGGAGACTATGTTCCAGCAGATATAAGGCTAATAGAAGCAATCAACTTAAAAATACAGGAATCAGCTCTTACTGGTGAATCAGTACCGATAGAGAAAAAAATAGATACAATTAAAGACGAAAAAGTAGGCTTAGGAGATAGAACAAATATGGCATTTTCGTCTAGTATGGTAACTTATGGTAGAGGAAAAGGAATTATAACTTCTACAGGCATGAAAACAGAAGTTGGAAAAATAGCAGGTATGTTAAATGAAGTAGAAGAAACAGAAACACCTTTACAAAAAAGATTAAATGACCTTGGAAAAACTTTAGGAATAGCATGTCTTGTTATATGTATAGTAATTTTCTTAATTGGAATTGCAGAAGGAAAAGAAGCAGTTGATATGTTTATGACAGCAGTAAGCCTTGCAGTTGCAGCAATTCCAGAAGGCCTTGCCGCAGTTTCAACAATTGTACTAGCTATAGGTATGCAAAGGATGGTAAAGAAAAATGCAATAGTAAAAAAATTACCAGCAGTTGAAACATTAGGAAGTAGTACAGTTATATGTTCAGACAAAACAGGAACATTAACTCAAAATAAAATGACCGTAAAAAAGGTTTTCTTTTCTTCTAAATTATACAATATAGAAGAAGCACCAAAAAATGAATTATTGAAAAAAATTGTATATACAAATATGTTATGTAATGACACAAAAATAAATGAAGAAACAAAAGAACTAACAGGAGACCCAACAGAAACAGCATTAATTGATATGGGCTTTAAACTTGAATTCAAAGAGGAAATAATTAAAGAAAACCCTAGAGTAAAAGAAATTCCATTTGATTCAGAAAGAAAATTAATGACAACTGTAAATAAAGTAGGCGATAAATATATAGTAAACACAAAAGGCGGGGTAGACGAAATTTTATCAAGATGTGTTGCTTACGAAACAGAAGATGGAATAAAAGAAGACCTTGAAAACTATAAAAAAGAAATAATTAAAAGCAATGAAGAAATGGCAAGAAGTGCCTTAAGAGTTTTAGCAACAGCATATAAGGTACTTGAAAAAGAACCAACAGACGAAGAAATGAAAAATATTGAATCAAATTTAATATATACAGGAATGTGTGGAATGATTGATCCACCAAGACCAGAAGTAAAAATAGCAGTACAAAAATGCAAGAGTGCAGGCATAAAAACTGTAATGATTACAGGCGACCATAAAATAACAGCAGTTGCAATAGCAAAAGAGCTTGGAATACTAGAAAATGAAGAAGAAGCACTAACAGGTGCAGAATTGGAAAAAATATCAGACGAAGAACTTGCAAAAAATATTAGAAAATATAGTGTATATGCAAGAGTATCTCCAGAACACAAGGTAAAAATTGTAAGAGCATGGCAAAAAAATGGCGAGATAGTCGCAATGACTGGAGATGGTGTAAATGATGCACCAGCACTAAAAACAGCAGATATTGGATGTGCAATGGGTATGGTTGGAACTGATGTTGCAAAAGAAGCCGCAGATGTAATTTTAACAGACGATAACTTTGCAACAATTGTAACAGCAGTAGAAGAAGGAAGAAGAATATACGATAATATTTTAAAAGTTATTCAATTCCTTTTATCAAGCAACATAGGAGAAATCGTAGTTCTATTTTTTGCAATAATGCTCGCACCACTTTTTGCAAAATGGTTTAATATAAGTAACATAGGAGCAATAACTCCATTACTTGCAATACACATACTATGGATAAACCTAGTAACAGACTCACTTCCAGCGCTTGCTCTTGCAGTTGACCCAAGTCAAAAAGATATTATGAACAGAAAACCAAGAGAAGGCTCAAAAGGAATATTTAGCGGAGGTATGGTATACAGAGTAATATATCAAGGAATTTTAATTGGAGTTATAACACTAATTGCATTTATGATTGGACTTAAAGGAACAGACAATATGTCAGAAGAAGAAAGAATAAATATAGCACAAACAATGGCATTTACAGTGCTTGCATTTTCAGAACTTGTTCATATATTTAACGTAAGAAACAATAGAGAATCAGTATTTAAAACTGGCATATTTAATAACAAAATGTTAATACTTGCAATTGCTGTTTCAGCGATGTTAGTTTTATCAATCTTGCTAGTTCCAGGATTAAGAGAGATATTCAAAATAGCAGTATTACCAACAGAAAATCTAATCGAAACAATTATATTAATAATATCTCCATTAATTGTAGTAGAAATATTCAAATTGTTAAAAATAAATCTAGTAAAAAGTGAAAAAAATTAAGGTGAAAAAAATGGGGGAAAACGACGATTTTGAAGATTTAAGAAAACTAATAGATTCAGAAATGTTAAAAAAGCATTTTATAGTAAAATACTTAATTGTAGTTGCTATAACATTTATTGTACTGATAGTTGCAGTAATTGCCGGAATTTCGGCAGCAAGCTCATACAATAAAAAAATACTCGCAGAAATACCAGAAGGAGTTTTGCATAATTTAAGAGGAGAAACTAAAGGAGAATTAGAAAACAATAATGGTGAACAAATAACAGAAGAAAATACTATAGAAACACAAATGGAAGAGCCAAAGCCAAGAGTTCCTATCTATTCAGAAGAAGGAAAAAATAGGATGGACAATATATATGTAGCAGATACAGAAGAAAAAATTGCATATTTAACTTTTGACGATGGACCTTCTTCTAAAATTACTCCACAGATATTACAAATTTTGGCAAACGAAAATATAAAAGCATCATTTTTCGTCTTAGGAAGTAGAGTAGAATTACTGCCAGAACTTGTAAAACAAGAATATGATGCAGGACATTATATAGCAAATCATGGATATTCTCATGACTATAGTAGAGTATATTCTTCAGCACAAGCAGTTTTAGACGAATATAACCAAACAGAAAGAGCAATAAAAAATGCCTTAGGAATAGAAGAATACTCAAGCTATATATTTAGATTCCCAGGAGGAAGCGAAGGAGGAAAATATGCAGGACTAAAAAATGAAGCAAAAGAAGTTCTTGCACAAAACAATATTTCATATATCAATTGGAATGCACTTACAAACGATGCAGTTGGAAAGCCAACAGCAGAAAGTTTAGTAAATGACTTAAAATCAACTAGCGAACGGAAAAAACAGAATTGTAGTATTAATGCATGATACAGGAACAAAGCAATTAACTGCTGATACACTTCCACAAGTAATTGCATATTTAAGAGAAAATGGTTATACATTTAAAAATTTTTATGATATAATGTATTAAAATTAAAAAAGATAGGAGGAAAATTTATGGGACTTGTCACAACAAAAGAAATGTTTGAAAAATCAATGAAAGAACATTTCGCAATTGGAGCATTTAATGTAAACAATATGGAGGTACTACAAGCAGTCGTCGATGCTGCAAAGGAGGAAAAATCACCAGTAATTATACAAGCATCTTCTAGTGCTATAAAATATGCTAGAATAAACTATTTAATGAAAATGATAGAAGCAGCAGTTGAAGAAACTGATGTACCAATCGCACTTCACTTAGACCATGGCGCAGATTTTGAAATATGCAAAACATGTATAGATGCAGGCTTTACATCTGTAATGATAGATGGTTCGAAATATGATTTTGAAGAAAATGTTGCATTAACTAAAAAAGTAGTAGAATATGCTCATGCAAGGGGAGTAGTAGTAGAAGCAGAACTTGGAAAACTTGCTGGGGTTGAAGACGATGTAAATGTTGCATCTAGCGACGCAATGTATACAAATCCAGACCAAGCAAAAGAATTCGTAGACAGAACAGGTTGTGATTCACTTGCAATAGCAATTGGAACGAGTCATGGAGCTTACAAATTTAAAGGTGAAGCAAAATTGAGGTTTGATATATTGAAAAAGGTAAAAGAAAAATTACCAAACACACCAATTGTTTTACATGGTGCATCAACAGTAATACCTGAATTAGTTGAAACCTGCAATAAATATGGTGGAAACATACCAGGTGCAAAAGGAGTTCCAGATGAGATGTTAAATGAAGCAAGTCACTCTGGCGTATCAAAAATAAATGTAGATACAGATTTAAGACTTGCTATGACCTCAGAAATAAAAAGAGTTTTTGCAGAAGAACCAGAAGCATTTGACCCAAGAAAATATTTAACACCTGCAAGAGATAAAGTAAAAGAAATTGTAAAACATAAAATGAGAGATGTATTTGAATCAAGTAATAAAGCATAATGAGAAAAAAACAATGAGTAAACAAAAATTACTCATTGTTTTTTTGCTTTAAAGCTCTTTCCATTTTTCGCTCGGCTTCTTTTTTAGCAATATCACGTCTCTTATCATATAATTTTTTACCTCTTCCAATGCCGTAATTCAATTTTTACGCGATTTCTTTTAAAATAAAGACTCATTGGAATAAGAGATAATCCCTTTTGCTGTATACTACCAATTAATTTATTTATCTCGCGTCTATTTAAAAGCAATTTTCTTGTTCGTAATGGGTCTTTATTTTGAATATTGCCATGTTCATAGGGAGATATATGTATTCCATATACAAATGCTTCACCATTTTTTATATTTGCATAACTATCTTTTAAATTAACTTTTCCATTTCTAATTGATTTAATTTCTGTACCAGTCAAAACAATGCCGAGCTTCGATAGTATCAATTATTTCGTAATTGTGTTTTGCAACTGGATTTTTAAAACATGTATTTGACACTTATTTAAACCCTCCATTTAAGTAATATATTTAGAGTAACAATATTATTATAACACCTAAATTAAAATAAAAAAAGGTGTTTTATAAAAATAAAGCACCTTTTTTGGTTTATCTAAAGCATAAACTGCCTTAAATAAACTATTTTTAACGATTATTAGTATTTGATTCATTTGACTGAGTTGCATAATACCAAACTAAAGCAACAATTATAGCAGTTGCAATAGCAAGGATAATCCATATAAAAGTTGTATTAGGGTTTATAGTACCAGTATTTGCAGCATCAGTTCTTGAAGCTGTATAACCATCATTATTATTTGTCATACCCATTTCATTATTATTTCCGTTCATGTCTGTATCCATATTGTTTTCGTCATTACCCATGTTATCCATCATATTTTCAGCACCATCTTTTGCACCTTCTATTGAATTTGATGCGTCTTGTACCATATCTCCAATTCCATTACCAATATCTCTTAAAGTATTTTCAGCTCCTTCTACGATATTAGATGCGAAAACTAAGCTAGATGTTAATGTAATAAGGCAAAATACAGATAGTATTATTAATGATTTCTTTAGCATTTTAATTCCTCCTTCTGTTTTTTAATAGTAAATTTTTTAGATAAAATGATATAATCATAGTTTATATTAAACTATATATATTTTGCATAAAAATAAAAAAATTATACAATAAAAAAAAGCGCATAAAAACGCTTTTTTTAAATAAAATATATAATATATTAACGAATACGAAGTAAAATGGCAATTGCAAATAATATTAAAAGTATTCCAATTACAATTAATATTATATTTAATATATTAGATAAAGTTAAATTTGCTTCACTTAAAGCGGCAGAAGAACCAGCGGTAACTGTGTAAGGTCTATTTGCAGAATCTCCGAGTTTGTGTTTGAGCAGAAGATGTATCTTCAGTATCTGTATTTGTTGATTCGTTTGAAGCGGTATTACCTGCATTACCACTATTTGTAAGGTTCATATTAATTCCAGACGCATATACAAAATTACTAATAAAAAGCATAATTAAAACAAATATAGTTGAAAAAATAAAAATTCTTTTCATAGTACAAAACCTCCACCTTTATTCTATAGTATTTTGTATCTAATGTCAATGAAATATTTTAAAATCAACTTGTTAATTTTT
>CANRAW010000026.1 GCA_947628715.1 uncultured Clostridia bacterium | reverse complement strand
ATAATCAATCATAGTATTTATTAATAGGTTCGTACCTTAGAAAGGAATGATATTAAAAATATGAAATTTAAAAAAATAATATTATCAATCTGTATGTTTTTAATTGTAATCTCATTTTTTGAAATATCTTATGCAGAAAGTTCATATATTTGGTCAGATACATCTAATATAGCATCAATTGAAACATCAAACAAAAATACAACTGATTTGAAACTAGAATCAGGTGGAGCAATACTTATTGAGAAAACAACAGGAACAGTTCTTTATGAACACAATGCTCATGAAATTTTCAGACCAGCAAGTGTAACAAAAGTCATGTCATTGTTATTAATAATGGAGGCATTAGATAGCCGGTCAAATAGCATTAAGCGATGAGGTACCTTGTTCTAAAAATGCTGCATCTATGGGAGGCTCTCAAATTTGGCTTGAGGAAAATGAAAGATTAACAGTAGACGAAATGTTAAAGGCAATTTGTCTAAATTCCGCTAATGATTGTGTAGTTGCTATGGCAGAGTTTATTGCAGGCTCAGAAGAAGAATTTGTAAATCGCATGAATACAAAGGCTAAAGATTTAGGCATGCATGATACAACTTTTAAAAATTGCCACGGCCTTGACGAAGACGAACACGTAACATCTAGTTATGATATTGCTTTAATGTCTCGTGAACTATTAAATAATCATCCAAGTATTACAAAATATACTACAATATATATGGATTCATTAAGAAATCGGAGAAACGCGGACTCGTAAATACAAATAAATTAGTTAGAAATTATCAAGGATGCACAGGCTTAAAAACTCGGCTCTACATCACTTGCTCTGTTTAATCTATCAGCCAGTGCAACGCGTGATGGACTTTCACTTATTGCCGTAATAATGCACTCACCATCATCAGATATAAGATTCAGTGAAGCACAAAAATTATTAAACTATGGCTTTAGTAATCTTACAAATATTTCATTTGACCATAAGGGAGATGTAATGCGGAAATGTAACAGTTAATAAAGGCGTATCCTCTCAAATTAATGCAGTTATGCAAGAAGACGCATCATTTTTTGTAGAAAAGTCAAAATCAAGTCAGATAGTACAAAATGTTTCATTTAAAGATACAGTTGATGCCCCTATAAATGAAGGGGATATTATAGGAGAGGTTACATATACTTTAGATAATAATGTTATAAAAAAGATAAATATTGTAGCGGATAGGACTGTTGGAAAGTTAAATCTAATTAATATGACAACCTCACTTTATTCTAACTGGTTTAATCTATTAAGAAAATAAATATAAATTTTATAAAAATACAATTTTTTTAAAAAAATTGTATTTTTTTGTTTACATTTATCAAAAGTTAATATAAAATAGAAATGTAAAAACTAAAGAAATATAAAGGGGGCTTTTGCTCATGAAAATTTTAATGCTAACATGGGAATATCCACCAAGAATTGTTGGCGGAATAGCTAGAGTTGTATATGATTTATCATGTAGATTAATAAAAGACGGACATGAAGTTACCGTTGTTACATATAGAGAAGGAAATGCACCATATTTTGAAATAGATAAAGGAGTAAAAGTATATAGAGTTGACAACTATATGATAAATGCTAATAACTTTATAGACTGGATTCACCAATTAAATTTTAATATGATAGCAAAGGCAAGTGAAATAATTAATAGAGATGGAAAATTTGATATAATACACGCACATGATTGGCTAGTTGCATATGCTGCAAAAGCATTAAAAGATGCTTTTGATACCCCAATGTGTGCAACAATGCACGCAACAGAAAGCGGTAGAAATAGTGGAATACATGACGATACACAAAAATATATAAATGATACAGAGTGGATGCTAACTTATGAAGCAACAGAAGTTATTGTAAATAGCAATTATATGAAACGCGAAATGCAAAGATTATTTGGTCTACCATTTGAAAAAATAAGTGTTATTCCAAACGGAATAAATATGAATATGTATAATGGAATAGATAAAGACTACGATTTCAGAAGAAAATTTGCAGCTGATAATGAAAAAATAATAATGTGTGCTGGAAGATTAGTATATGAAAAAGGATTTCAACATTTTCTTGCAGCAGCTCCTAAAATATTACAAGGATATAATGATTCTAAATTCATAGTTGCTGGAAAAGGCGGAATGATGGACGAGCTTAAAGCACAAGCAAATTATTTAGGAATAAGCAACAAAGTATACTTTACAGGACAATTAAACTATAAAGAATTATGTAAGATGTATAAGATAGCAGATGTTGCAGTATTCCCAAGCACTTATGAGCCATTTGGTATGGTAGCAATAGAGGCAATGTATGCTGGTGTTCCAACAGTTGTATCAGATATTGGTGGATTAAATGAAATTGTAGAACATGGTGTTGATGGTATGAAGAGTTATGCAGGAAATAGTAATTCAATTGCTGATTCAGTTCTTGCATTGCTATATGACCATAGACTAGCATATACTGTTTCAGAAAATGCAAAAGCAAAAATAAAAAATATATATAATTGGAATAAAATTGCTCAAGATACACACTTTATATATCAGAAAGCTATATGTCAAACAATGGCAGAGAAACAGAAGAATCAAATTGCACAAGAAAATGCAAAGAAGGCAAAGAAAGCAAGAAGCAAAGGTACATTAATTGCATTTAGAGGCAGAGAAGCATTGGCTTAATGAAAGGATGGTTAAATAATGAACGTATATGATACTGCAAACAAATTAGCAAAGGAGATAAGAGAATCTACAGAATATATAGAATATAAAAAAATAAAGGAAGAATTAGACCAAAATCCAGATGTAAAACAAAAAATTGCAGAATTTGAAAAGGCAAGATATGAGGTTCAACTAGAAAGTTTAAAAGGAGAAGAACAAGAAAAAGCAAAATTAGAAGAAATGCAAAAAATATATATGGATGTAGTTCAAAATGACTTAGCAAAAAGGTATTTTGAAATCGAACTTAAATTTAATGTTTTGCTTGCAGATGTTAATAAAATAATCGCAGAATCAGTGCAAGATATTATACAATAAAAATTATCCCTCAGATGTTTTTTCCCTGAGGGATAATTAAGTTTGCATAATAAACAAGGAAAGGTATAGAATATGGGCAAAAAATGGCAATATAATGAAAATGAAAATATAGAAAGAGCAAAAGAAATTGCTAAAAAATTTAATCTTACATTAATAACAGCAAGAATATTAGCAAAGAAAAATCTAAGTGATGAAGAAATAAAAGTTTTCTTAGAACCTACAAGAGATAATTTCTATGACCCTTTTTTATTACCAGATATGGATAAAGCAGTTAATAGGATAATGAAAGCAATAGAAAATAAAGAAAATGTTGTTATATTTGGAGACTATGATGTTGATGGAATAACAAGTACAACTGTGTTAAAAAAGTATTTGGAAGAAAGAGGATTAAAGGTAGGCTATCATATTCCTAATAGATTAAAAGAAGGATATGGATTAAATAAAGAAGCAATTAAACAAATTGTTGATAGTAAAGCAACATTAATGATAACAGTAGACTGTGGAATATCAGGTATAGAAGACGTAGATTATGCAAATAGCCTTGGAATAGATATAATTGTAACAGACCACCATGAACCATTAGATGTTTTACCAAAAGCAATTGCAGTCATAGATCCAAAAATTGCAAATAGCAAATACCAATTTAATCAATTAGCAGGAGTTGGTGTTGTATTTAAACTAATACAGGCTTTGTCAATTAGGTATAATTTAGACCAAAAAGAATACTTAAAATATTTAGATTTAGTATGTCTTGGAACAATTTCAGATATAGTTCCACTAACCTTTGAAAATAGAGTTATTGCAAAACTTGGATTAAAACTAATAGAAACACAAAGAAATTTAGGACTAAAATCTCTAATTTCATCTTCAGGTTATAAAACAATAAATTCCACAACAATATCTTTCGGGATAGCTCCAAGGGTTAATGCTTGCGGAAGAATGGGATTTGCAGAAGAAGCATTGAACCTATTTTTAACAGATAACGAAAAGGAAATACAAGAATATACCCAAAAATTAAATGAGTATAATGCAGAAAGACAAGATAAAGAAAAGAAAATTTTTGATGAAGCTTTGCAAGAAATAGAAAAAAATAAAGAAACAGAAAACGAAATAATTATTCTTTCTAATGAAAATTGGCATCATGGAGTAATTGGAATTGTTGCATCTAAAATTACTGATATGTATTTAAAACCAAGCATTTTACTTTGTGAAGAAGATGGAATCTGCAAAGGCTCAGGAAGAAGCGTTCCTGGATTAGATTTACATGAGGCACTTTGTAAAAATTCAGAATATTTGGAAAAATATGGTGGACATGCTATGGCAGTTGGAGTATGTCTAAAAAAGGAAAATTTAGAAGACTTTAAGAAAAGCATAAATGATTACATAAAAAACTTAAATCTCGAAGAAACACAAGCTATTTTAAATATAGATATGTTAATTAATTTAAGAGAGTTAAGTGTAGAAGCTGTAAAAGATTTAGAAAAACTAGAACCATTTGGAGAGGCAAATAGAATCCCAGTTTTTGCAATAAAAAATTTAAAAATAGATTCTATTAGAGCTCTTACAGAGGGAAAGCATCTAAAATTAAAACT
Source organism: uncultured Clostridia bacterium (assembly GCA_947628715.1). Taxonomy (GTDB): domain Bacteria; phylum Bacillota; class Clostridia; order TANB77; family CAG-508; genus JAAWPK01. The sequence continues at coordinate 14,953 of CANRAW010000026.1, read as the reverse complement.
AAGAGACGATAATTTAACAATTGATGCAATTGGATTTAACATTGGTGAACTTGCAAATGAATATAAAATAGGAGATAAAGTAGATATAGTAGGAAATCTCGAAATAAATACATATAATGGAATTAGTAATATCCAAATGAACATAAAAGATATAATCAAATCTTTATAAAAGGGAGTGTAACTAAAAAATGCAAGAGGAAAAAGATATAACAATTTATGATATTTTAAATACGTTAAAAAAGAATAGAAGAAGAGTAAACACAAAGCTCATATTAAAAGCATATCAATATGCCAAAGACCATCATAATCAGCAAAAAAGACTATCAGGTGAAGAATATATTATTCACCCCCTTAATGTTGCAAATATCTTATCTCAAATTGATTTAGACGATGCAACAATTTGTGCAGCACTTTTGCATGATGTTGTTGAAGATACAGATGTTACACAAGAAGATTTAGTAAAAGAATTTGGAGAAGAAATTGGAACGATTGTTGATGGAGTTACAAAACTTGGAAAATTACAATATACAACAAGAGAAGAGGAACAAGTTGAAAACTATAGAAAAATGTTTTTGGCAATGGGAAAAGACATAAGAGTCATATTAATAAAACTTGCAGACAGACTTCACAACATGAGGACTTTAAAATATCTAAAAAGAGATAGACAAATTGCTAATGCACAAGAAACAATGGACCTTTATGCACCACTAGCAAATAGACTTGGTATGTATTCTTTGAAATGGGAACTAGAAGATTTGGCATTTAAGTATTTAGAGCCAGAAGAATATCGAGAAATTGTAGAAGGACTAGACGAAAAAAGAGAAGAAAGAATTGCTTTTATTGAAAAAATACAAGAGCAAATAAGGCTTGAATTAAAGCTCCAAAGAATAGATGCACAAATAACAGGTAGAGCAAAACACATTTATAGCATATATAGAAAAATGCAAAGAGATAATATAACACTAGATCAAGTATATGACTTGCTTGCACTTAGAATTATCGTAAATTCAGTAAAAGATTGCTATGCAGCATTAGGTGTTGTTCATGATTTATATAACCCAATGCCAGGAAGATTTAAAGATTATATTGCGCTTCCAAAAGCAAATATGTACCAATCATTACATACGACGCTAATAGGACCTAAAGGAATACCTTTTGAAGTGCAACTTCGTACATGGGATATGCACAGAATAGCTGAATATGGAATTGCTGCGCACTGGGCATATAAAGAAGCAAACAAAACCAAAAAGGCAAATGTAAGAGTAGATGAAGACAAATTGTCATGGCTTAGAGAAACGCTAGAGTGGCAAAAAGATATGCAAGACCCACAAGAATTTTTAAATGCTCTAAAAACAGAACTATTTGAGGATGAAGTATATGTATTTACAAAAAATGGTGATATAAAAGTATTGCCAAAAGGAGCAACAACGATCGATTTCGCATATAGTGTTCATACAGAAGTTGGACACAAAATGACAGGTGCGAAAATAAATCGGAAAAATGATGCCAATAATTACTAAACTTAATAATGGAGATATTGTCGAGATAATTACAACAGATACAGCAAAAGGACCAAGTCGTGATTGGTTAAAATTTGTTCAAAGCTCTTCTGCTAGAAATAAGATTTTGCAATGGTTTAAGAAGGAAGAAAGAGAAGAAAACATTGAAAAAGGAAAAGACTATTTACAAAAAGAAATAAAGAAAATAGGCATGACCGAAGCGCAACTATTTAAGCCTGAATATATAAATGCAGTATTAGAAAGATATAAATTTGCAAACATAAATGATATGTATTCTTCAGTAGGATTTGGAGCAATTTCAGTAGGAAAGATTATCTCAAAACTTTTATTTGAATACAGAAAAGAGCATGAAGAAGAAAATATCGAGGAAAAAATAGAGGAACTTGCTAAGAAGAGAAAGCAACCAACTAAAAATTCAAAATCTGGTGTTATAGTAAAAGGAATAGACAACTGCCTTGTAAAATTTTCTAAATGTTGTAATCCAGTTCCAGGAGACGAAATAATTGGATACATCACAAAAGGAAGAGGAGTATCAATTCACAGAAAAGATTGTATAAATGTAAAAGAATTATTTGAGGACGAAGATAGAATAATTGACGTTGAGTGGGCACAAAATGAAAAGGCTACATATAAGGTAGAAATAGAAATACACTCAAACGATAGAGATGGTTTAGTTGCAGATATTGCAAAAGAAATGAATAATGTTAAAGCTACAATGTTAGTTATTAATTCTAAAGTAAATAGAGAAAGAATAGTAATAACAGAACTTACACTTGAAGTAGAAAATATTGATGAATTAAATAGAGCATTAAAAGCACTAAGAAAAATTGATAGTGTTTATGATGTTAAGAGAAAAAAATAATAGAAAGAAGTGTAACAAATGATATTAAAAAGAATCAAGATAGAAACTGTTTTAGGAAACTCAACAAATTGTTATCTTATTGCAGACGAAGAAGAAAAAGAAGGTATGGTTATAGACCCTGCTGGAGATGCAGATAAGATAATGGAAATGATAGATATACTAAAGATAAAAGTAAAATATATATACTTAACACATTGTCATGCAGACCATATTGGAGCTTTAGAAGAGATAAAAAATAGGACTGGTGCTAAGATATTGATACATAGAATAGAAAGTGAAAATCTTAGAAATACTAATGTTAATTTAACTACTTTTTTGGGGATGAAAAATGTTGAAGTAGATGCAGATGCAAGAGTAGACGATGGAGATATTCTTCATATTGGAAAAATAGAATTTAAAGTAATTCATACCCCACGGACATACAAATCGGAGGAAGCTCTCTTTACATAGAAAGTGAAAAATTAATTTTTACAGGAGACACTTTATTTAAAGGAACTTATGGAAGAGTCGACCTTCCAACACGGAAGTAAAAAAGATATAATGAATTCTATAAAAAATAAGATACTTGTTCTTCCAGACGATACTATGATTTATCCAGGACATCGGTGAGCCAGCAATAGTGTCAGAGGAAAAGGAGATATATTTATAATTCATAAAAATTCTTTTTAGGCATATATATATAGATATATAAAGATTAGGACAAAGATTTTGCCTAGAAAGGAAAGAATTATGAATATAGCAGTAATTAGCTTAAAGGATATAATAAAATATGCAATTTGTTTTATTTTAATATTAGCGATTATATTTTTAGGAATAAAAATGTTAAGTAAAAAAGAAGAATTTGAAGTTCGGAGAAGAAAAAGAAGGAATTTTCTCTAAAGTAAAAAATTCTTCTTTTTTGTCGATTTTAAAAATAGAGATGCCATTAATATCAAGTAATGAAGAAGAAGAAAATTTGCCAAATATTACAGACAATAGTTTAGAAAAAATATTAAACAGTCAGCTTGCTATGATGTACAATTTAAAAGAAAATGGAGAAATAGACGACACAAAATTAGAAAATGGCAGTGATAATCTTGAAGTAATAGAGAGTCAAAATAATAATGAAGATATACAAATTACAGATGTTCCAGAAAATCTGGCAACACAAGTAATATCAGAAAATAACATAAATGCGTCTTTTACAGACGAAGAAAATGGAATTAAAGTAAATAATCAGACAGGATTTAATATAAAAGATATAATTGCAAATGCAAACTATAATTTGAGCAATAAAGATAAAGTTGTTATATACCATACTCATACTTGCGAAAGCTATACATCAAGTGCAAATTATGAATATCAAATGACAGGTGCATATAGAACAACAGACCTAAACTTCACAGTTTCAAGAGTAGGTGATGAATTAGATAGATTATTAACAGAAAATGGAAAAACGGTTATACATGATAAAACCTATCACGATTATCCAGCATATAATGGTTCTTATGGAAGGTCCTTAAAAACATTAGAAAAAGTTTTAAAGGACAATAACGATGCAGAAATAACAATTGATTTACATAGAGACGCAGTTCGGAAGCAGTAATACTTATGGCCCAACTGTAAAAATCGGAGATGAACTTTGTGCCCAAGTAATGTTTGTAATTGGTACAAACGGCTCAGGATTATATCATCCAAATTGGAAGAAAAACCTTGAATTTGCAGTAACTGTGCAAAAAATTGCAAATGAAATGTACCCTCGGTTTTTTTAGACCAATAATTTTGCGTAATTCAAGATATAATCAACACTTAACAAATGCAACAACAATAATTGAGGTAGGAGCAACACGGAAATACACTAGATCAGTGCTTGTGTAGTATGAAATATTTGGCAAAAGTATTAGATAAAGTTATGGAAAAATAATGCTTATATATATATAATTACAAGGAGAGTACATGAAATATGTACTCTCCTAGAAACACATAAGATTGCATATAATTTTGTCGAAAAATGTCTAACGATTTACATTGACAAAGAGAAAATTATGATATATAAAATAATTAGTAAATTTTATCTTAGGAATTCTCCTAATAAAAATCACAAAAACAAAAAATTTTATAGCCTGAGTTACATATTCTTTAAATTGACAAATCAGCACTAATATAATATAATGAAGGAATTAAAGGAATAACGGAGGAACAAATGCGGACAAAGGCAAGATTATATAAGAAATTTTAGTATAATTGCACATATAGACCATGGAAAGTCTACTCTAGCAGATAGATTAATAGAAATGACAGGCGTTTTACCCGAAAGAGAAATGGAATCACAAGTATTAGATAACATGGAGCTTGAAAAAGAAAGAGGAATAACGATAAAAGCTCAAGCTGTAAAAATGACTTACAAGGCAAAAGATGGAAATGAATATACCTTAAATTTAATAGATACCCCTGGGCATGTAGACTTTAATTATGAAGTATCAAGAAGTTTAGCAGCATGTGATGGAGCAATACTTGTTGTAGATGCCTCACAAGGTGTTGAAGCACAAACACTTGCAAATGTATATTTAGCATTAGATAATAACCTAGAAATAGTACCAGTAATAAATAAAATAGACTTACCAAATGCAAGACCAGACGAAGTAAAAAAAGAGATAGAAGACATAATTGGAATAGATGCAAGCGATGCACCATGTATTTCTGCTAAATCAGGACTTAATGTAGATGAAGTTTTAGAACAAATAGTAAAGAAAATACCAGCACCCAAAGGAGACGAAAATAGCCCTACAAAATGCTTAATCTTTGACTCATATTATGACAATTATAAAGGAGCAATAGCACATGTAAGAGTTGTAGATGGAAAAGTTAAAGTAGGAGACGAAATACTATTAATGGCAGTAGATAAAACATTTACTGTAACAGAAGTACGGATATTTTGAGCCAGGAGAATATGTACCTTGTAATGAAATAAAAGCACGGAGAAGTAGGATATATTGCAGCAAGTATAAAAAATTTATCAGATGTACACGTAGGAGATACTGTAACACTTAAAAATAATCCAGCAGAAGAAAAATTGCCGGGATATAAAAAGGCAAATCCAATGGTATATTGCGGACTATATCCAGTAGATGGAAGCGATTATGAAAATTTAAAAGTTGCATTAGAAAAATTAAAACTTAATGATTCAGCATTAGAATATGAAGCAGAAACATCGGCTGCACTTGGCTTTGGGTTTAGATGTGGATTCTTAGGACTTTTACACCTAGAAATCATTGAAGAAAGGCTAGATAGAGAATTTGATTTAAGTTTAATTACAACGTCTCCATCAGTTATATATAAAGTTTATAAAACAAATGGTGAAGTAATAGAACTATATAATCCAACAGAATTACCACAAGCACAAGAAATATCATATATAGAAGAACCAATTGTAAGAGCAGAAATAATGACTCCAAAAGAATATGTTGGAGGCATTATGGAAATATGCCAAAATAGAAGAGGCATATATATAGATATGCAATATTTAGATGCAAATAGAGTAACACTTATTTATGAATTACCTTTAAACGAAATTATATATGATTTCTTTGATATATTAAAATCAAAAACAAAAGGATATGCGTCATTTGACTATGAATTTAAAGAATATAGAAGAGCTGACCTTGTAAAACTAGATATACATATAAATAATGAAGCGGTAGATGCTTTATCATTTATTGTGCATAAAGACAATAGTTATGCAAGAGGAAAGAAAATGGTAGAAAAATTAAAAACAGCAATACCAAGACAACTTTTTGCAATACCACTTCAGGCTTGCTGTCGGAGGAAAAATAATCGCAAGAGAAACAATATCTGCAATGAGAAAAGACGTACTTGCAAAATGCTATGGTGGAGATATATCAAGAAAAAAGAAATTACTTGAAAAGCAGAAAAAAGGTAAAAAGAAAATGAGACAAATTGGAAACGTAGAAATTCCACAAGAAGCATTTTTAAGCGTACTTAAATTAGATGATGAGTAAGAAAGGAACTATTAATATATGAAACTAATATGTAATGGAAAAGAATTTGAAGTAAACGAAGGCACAACAATTAGAGAAGCACTAAAATCAGAAATAGAAGCATCAGATAATGACATAATAACCTGTAACTTTAATAATGAAATAAAGAGCTTAGATTATAAAGTAGAAGAAAGCGGAAAAGTAGAACTAATTGATTATACAAATACAGAAGGAAAAAGAGTATATGTTAGAGGAATTATGTATATAATGGCTATGGCAATAAACAGCATTTATCCAGAAAGCTATTTAACAATAAATTACCAATTAGACAATTCTATGTTTTGTACTTTTGAAAATTTAGAAATAACAGACGAAGTAATTAGTAAGATAAAAGAAAAAATGGATGAAATCATAAAAAAAGATTTGCCTATAAAAAAGGTTACAATGACACAAAAAGAAGCGGAAGAATTCTATAAAAAAGAAAAGAATATCAGAGGAATTTTGCAAATAGATGTACAAACAAAAGAAGAAGTTTCTTTATATTACTGTGAAGATTATTATAATTATTTCTATGGAGTTATGCCTGTTTCAACTGGATATATGAAAGTATATGATGTACAAAAATATGGCAAAGGCTTCCTTTTAAGATATCCTAGTAAGAAAAATCCAAATGAACTTAAAGAATTTCAAGACAACAAGAAACTTACATCAACATTACAAGAATATGAAGATATATATGGAATATTAAAATTAAACACAATATATAGACTTAATAAAAGAGTCGAAGAAGATGAAGGAAAAGAAACAATACTTCTTTCAGAAGCACTACATGAAAAGAAAATATCTGATATTGCAGATAGAATAGCAAAAAATAATAAAATAAAAATGGTATTAATTGCAGGACCATCTTCATCAGGCAAAACAACTTTTGCTAAACGACTTGGAATACAATTAAAACTAAATGGAATTCAACCAAAAACACTTTCTGTAGATAATTATTTTGTAGAAAGAGAAAATAACCCAATAGACGAAAATGGCAATTTGGATTTTGAGTGTATAGAAGCTATAGATTTGAAACTTTTCAATGAACATATATTGAGATTACTTGCAGGAGAAGAAGTAGAACTACCAACATTTGACTTTACAACAGGTCATAAAAAATATTTAGGTAATAAAATGAAACTTGAGCCAAATGAAGTATTAGTAATAGAAGGAATACATGGTCTAAACGACAAACTTACTGACTCTATACCAAAAGAACAGAAATTCAAAATATATATAAGCGCATTAACCATATTAAATATAGATTACTATAACAGAATATCAACAACAGATACAAGATTAATTAGGAGAATTGTAAGAGATTATAACTATAGAGGCTATTCAGCAAAAGAAACAATATCAAGATGGCAGTCTGTAAATAGAGGAGAGAAAAAATATATATTTCCATTTCAAGAAGAAGCGGATGCTATGTTTAATAGCTCTATTGTATATGAACTTGGTGTATTAAGAGAATTTGCATTACCTTTACTAAAACAAATAGATAAACAAGATGTAGAATATGCTGAGGCAAAAAGATTAATAACATTATTAAATTATTTTAAACCTATTGCAACAGAATTTATACCAGAGAGCTCTATAATAAGAGAATTTATTGGAGGAAGCATATTCGAATATTAGGAGGAAATAACAGATGGGGGCAAATTTTACAAAAATAGACGAAGAATTTGTATGTGAAAATTGTGGAAAAAAAGTTAAAAAATTAGGATATTCATGCAGAAACCATTGTCCATATTGCCTTTATTCAAAACATGTTGATAAAAACCCAGGAGATAGAGAAGAAAATTGTCATGGTATGTTAAAACCAATTGGAATAGAAATTAATTCAAAAAAAGGATATGTAATAGTATTTAAGTGCATAAAGTGTGGGCAGATAAGGAAAAATAAGGTTGCAGAAGATGATGACATGGAGAAAATATACCAACTTGTAAGGGAGAGTGGAAAAAGCATTGAGAAATAACTTTTTTATATACATATTTGTTACACTTGGAATTCGGTTTAGTCGTATTTTCAGCATATTACTTATATAGCCATGAAAAACAAACTACATTAGACGATACAAATACAGTAATAGAAGAAACAAATGCAGAAATAACAGACATAAGACTTGGAATATCTAACTTAGATACATTAAGTCCAATAGCTAGTAAAAATCAAAATATACAAGATGTATTAAAGCTAGTATATGAACCACTTTTAAATGTAACAGAAGAATTTAAACTCGAAAATGCTCTTGCAGTAGAATGGTCTAAGGCAGAAGAAAAAGTATATCTTATAAAATTAAGAGAAAATGTAAAATGGCATAATGGAGACGACTTCTCAGCAAACGATGTTAAATTTACAATAGACACAATAAAAGAATTAGGAGAAAACTATATATATTATTCTAATGTAAAAAATATTGAAAATGTAGAAGTAGTAAGTAATAGCATAATAAGAATATATTTGTATGAGCCAGAACCATTTTTTGAATATAATTTAACTTTCCCGATAATTAATAGCAACTTTTATGAAGGAGAAAATGTCGCAATTTCATTAAAAAGTAATATTCCTATGGGAACAGGTATGTACAAGCTACAAACAGTCGATGTAAATTCAAGCATAGAATTAAAATTAAACACAAACTGGTGGAATATAAAAGAAAAAACACCAAAGATAGACAGCATTAATATAAAAGTATTTTCTTCTATAGCAGAAGTATATAATGCTTATAAATTAGGAGGAATAGATATACTTAATGTAACACGCAATAACAATCTTGAGCAAAATATAGGTACAATAGGATATAATGTAAAAGACTCTTATGGAAGACAATTTGAATACTTAGTATTAAATTGCGAAAGTGAAGTGCTTTCAAATAAGGAAATAAGACAAGCAATATCTTATGCAATAAATAAAGAAGAAATTGCAAATACAATATATAATGGAAAATATATACCAGCAGATTACCCATTAGCTTATGGAAGTTATTTATATGATAAAGAAGCACAATATTATGAATACAGTAATGAAAAAGCTATAAGCATTTTAGAAGAAAATGGATGGGAACAAAATAAAGATTATAGACAAAAGAAAATAGGTTACAAAACTATAAGAACAAGAATAGACTTAGTTGTTAATTCTGAAAATGAAAAACGTGTAAATGTTGCAAATAAAATAAAAGATTACCTAGCACAAATTGGAATACAAGTAAATGTAAAAGATGCAAAGGGTAAAACCTATGAAAATTATGTAAAAAATAAAAACTATGATATGTTAATAACTGGCATAACAATTGGATTAAGTCCTAACCTTAATAGATATTTTGGACAGGATAATATGGCAAATTATACAAATGAAGATGCTATGTCTATATTAAATGATGTATCTAACATATCAGACGAAAATCTTTTAAAGGAAAAATATTTAACACTTCAAAATACCTATATGGAAGATAGACCATATATAGGTTTAGCTTTTAGTAAAACAACTCTAATAACAGGAAAAGGTGTATCAGGAACGGTTAACCCTACTTGGTATAATATTTTTAACAAAATAGAAACATGGTACAGAAAAAACTAAAAATTTTATAAAAAATACTTGACCTAGAAAATTTTTAAGTATATAATAAACACAAACATAAGTTTGAAAATACAAAAATGAATTTTTAAACTTTAGAGAAAGGAAGATTAAAAATGGCAAAAGAAAATAATGAAAAGAAACAAGCATTGGAAGTAGCAATGGGACAAATTGAAAAACAATTCGGAAAAGGTTCAGTAATGAAACTTGGAGAATTTAAAGCAATGAACGTAGAAGCAATACCAACAGGAGCTTTAAGTCTTGATATAGCTTTAGGTATAGGAGGAGTTCCTAGAGGAAGAATAATAGAGATATATGGTCCAGAAAGTTCAGGAAAAACAACATTAGCATTACATATAATCGCAGAAGCACAAAAACAAAATGGTGAGGTAGCATTTATAGATGCTGAACACGCACTAGACCCAGTATATGCTAAAAATTTAGGCGTTGATATAAATGAATTAATAGTATCACAACCAGATACAGGAGAACAAGCACTTGAAATTGCAGAATCATTAATCAGAAGCGGAGCATTAGACGTAATAGTTGTAGACTCTGTTGCAGCCCTTGTTCCAAAAGCAGAAATAGATGGAGATATGGGAGATTCACATATAGGATTACAAGCGAGATTAATGTCTCAAGCATTGAGAAAACTTGCAGGTGCTGTAAATAAATCTAAAACAGTTATTATATTTATAAATCAATTAAGAGAAAAAGTTGGAATAATGTTTGGAAATCCAGAAACAACAACTGGAGGTAGAGCTTTAAAATTCTATGCTTCTGTTAGGATGGATATAAGAAAAGTAGAAAATATAAAACAAGATGGAGAAGTTATAGGAAATAGAGCAAGAGTAAAAATAGTAAAAAATAAAGTCGCTCCACCATTTAGAGAGGCAGAATTTGATATATTATATGGAAAAGGTATATCTAAAGAGGGAAATATACTAGATATAGCTGTTAACCTAGATATAATAGAAAAAAGTGGCTCATGGTTTAGCTATAAAGGAGATAGAATAGGACAAGGAAGAGAAAATGTAAAGAAATATCTTATAGATAATCCAGAAGTTGCAAATGAAATAGAAGCAAAAATTAGAGAAAATATGGAAAAAGCATTTGAAAATAGTTTAGCAGAAGGAGCAGACGAAGAAGAAGAGGATACAAATTTAGAAGTAGAGGATGAATAATTCTATGTATAGTGTAGAAGAGTTTGAAGAGAAAAAAACTAAAGTAATGTCATATATTTTATATAAGAAAAGAACCGAATACGAAGTAAGGAAAAAATTTTGTGGAACAATAGAAGAAAATATGCTTGATGATATAATTGAATATGTAAAAGAAGCAGGATACATAAATGATGCTGAGTATGTAAAAAAACTTTTTCAAGAATATATGAATTTAAAAGATATGTCTATTAGAGAAATAAAAAATAAAATATATGAAAAAGGAGTTTATGTAGATTATATAGAAGACTATATAAGTGAAAATAAAGAAGAATTAGAAGAATATGAAATAAACTCTATAAAGAAGATAGTAGAAAAAAAGAAGAGGACAACGGACGAAAAGAAATTAAAAGCATATTTACTTAATCGTGGATTTGATTCAGAATTAATGAAAGGAATAATATAAAAATGCAAAATGTATTAACATTGGAATCTAACAAAATACAAATAAAACTGGAAAATTTTGAAGGACCACTTGATTTATTATGCTATTTAATTGATAAAAATAAAATGGACATATATGATATTAACTTAAATGAAATAACAGACCAGTATATAGAATATATTAATAGTATGGAAAGACATAAATTAGCAGTAAGTAGTGAATTTTTGATAATGGCATCAACGTTACTTCTTATAAAATCTAAAGGGCTTTTACCAACATCTGATAACGAAGGTGAGGGAGAAATTACAGAAGAAGAACTTATAAGGAGAATAGTTGAATATAAAAAATACAAAGAAATAACAGCTACTTTAAAAGAAATGTATCAGACATATTCAGATAGAGTATTTAGAGGACCAGAGAATATTACTTTACCTAAGCAAAACTTAGAAAAAAATTATGAAAAAGATATTATTATAAAATTATATGAAGATGCAATAGGAAGGTATCAAACCAAAGTGAATATTAATGCTCAAAATATTGAAAGAATAGCAATTAAAGATACATACACTGTTGGCAGTAAGGTAAAGGAGATGTTTAGAGAACTTATAAAGAAACCAAAATTCGTCTTTAATAAAATGTACACTTTATCAAAATGTAACAAGATGGAAGTTGTAACAGCATTTACGGGCTTACTAGAATTATCTAGGAGAAATAAAGTTATGACAGAACAAGAAGAATTATTTGGAGACATAACAGTCGAAAGAAAAAAGAAAAAATTAGCGTAAATAAATGTATAAATTTACAAAAAATGGTAAAACTAGAAATATAACGAAAAGGAATGAAGGCTTATGAATATAGTTTTACTATTTTTTTGTATCTTTTTTTTGATTGTTATAATACTTGCAATAATTATATTAACATCAAGCATAAAACTAAATATATCAGAGTGTAACATCAGTAATTTTGAAAATGGAAAAAGAGAAAATAAAACTAAAAGAAATGCAAAAATATATTTAGAAATATATTTATTCTTTAAAATAAAAGTAGCTAAAATAAAATTAGATAAAAAATTCTTTGATAAGATTAACATCAAAAAGGACTATAAAAATATAAGCAAAGATATAAAAATATTAAAAAGTGTAAAAATATTTAAAGTTATAAAAAAGTTCAAACTCAAGGTTGAAAAAATTGATTTGCATGCTGAAATTGGAACAGAAGATGCAGTTATAACAGCTTTTTTAGTTACGTTTATTTCAAGTGCCATTGGAATAATTTGCCATGGAATAAATTATGAAAATGTACATTTTAATATAGTACCATTGTATCAATTTGGAAATATTGTAAATTTTAAACTAAATTGTATAATTGGTGCAAAAACGGTACATATTATTTATGTAATATACATTTTATTAAAGAAAGGAAGGATTGACAATGAGCGAGCATCCAATAGAAGGTCTTATGATTACAGCTATGAATAGTATTCAAGATATGATTGATGTAAATACAATAATAGGAGAACCAATAGAAACAAGCAATAATGCAGTAATTATCCCAATTTCAAAAGTATCATTTGGTTTTGCAGCAGGTGGTAGTGAATTTAAAGGAGAAACAGTAAATGAATATTCTAGAAAAGAGGAAGAAGAACAAGTACAATACAGATTACCATTTGGAGGTGGAAGTGGTGCAGGAGTAAACATTAACCCAATAGCTTTTTTGGTAGTACAAGCTAATAATGTAAAACTTCTTCCAGTAAACCACTCTTCAGCAGTTGACAAATTGCTTGATTATATGCCAGATGCAATTGATAAGGTAAATGGTTTAATAAACAAGCAAATGCAAATGAAAAAAGAAGAAAAGACCAAAGAACAAAACAATAATACAAATAATAGTAATAAAGAAAATAAAACAGAAAAACAAGCAACATCAAGCAGAATAAAACCAAGAAGAAATAGAGGAAGAACTAATGAAATCTTAGAATATGAATATGACGAAGTTCCAAAAGCAGATGACTTGTTTACCGACGTAGAAGATATAGAAGATTTTGATGATTAATAGGAAGATTCATTATTCAAGAATAATTGCTAAAAACATATAATATAATTTATTACTAAAGACAAAATTTAGGAGGATACATGGTTGTAGATGTAGGATATTGGAAAAAAGTAATAAAAAGAATATTGGCACTTATCCTAAGCATAATAGGAATATATATTGCTTTCAAAATGGCTGTATTTTACATGCCATTTTTGATTGCATTTATTATATCGTTATTAGTAGAACCTATTATAAAATTTATGGCAAAGAAAACAAAATTTACAAGGAAAGTAAGTGCAATTATTGTTTTAGTTATAGTATTTGCTATTATAGTAGGTCTTTTAATATGGGGAATAACAGCATTAGTTTCTGAAGGTTCTAATCTCCTTTCATCACTTAATTATTACATAGACGAAGGATATAATTATATAATAGGCTTTATAGACAAAATAAATTTTGACGAACTGCAGATTTCTGGGGAAGCATCAAACGTTTTAAAAAATTCAACCAGTAATCTTTTAGAAACAATATCTAGATGGTTAAGCAATTTTTTAACAAGTATGTTATCTGCATTATCTTCTATTGCAACAGTTGGAATATATGCTGTAATAACAATACTTGCAACATATTTTATATGTGCAGATAGATTATATATTTTAGACCAAATTGAACATCATTTGCCGAGAGACTGGGTAAAAAAGTTAAGTAAAAATATAAAGAAGATATCAAGTTTACTTGGTGGATATTTAAAGGCACAAGTTATATTAATATTAATAAACTTTGTACTTGTACTAATAGGCTTATATGCTTTTAAATTTTTTAATATGCGTGTAGAATATCCACTACTTATGGCACTATTTATTGCTTTTGCAGATGCTTTACCAATAGTTGGGTCAGGCACAGTTTTAGTGCCTTGGGCAGTTATATCAGCCATGAAAGGAGATATAAACTTAGCTATTGCATTAATAGTATTGTATGTTGTAATTACAATTGTAAGACAATTTTTAGAACCAAAGGTAGTAAGCGATAAAATAGGAATACATCCAATTTTTACACTAATAGCTATGTACACAGGATATAGGACAATGGGATTAGTTGGTATGTTAATTGGACCTATTGTAATAATAATTCTAAAACCAATATATGAAACTTTAATAAATAAAGGCATAGTCAAAACGATATTTGATAAAAGATAAAAATACAATCAAAGTTTGTGAGCTTTACTATTGTATATGCAATAAAAAATAAAGAGTATTTATTTTACTAAAAACTCTTTATTTTTTTGCCAATATTAGATATAATAAGTGGGATAGAAAAAGGGAGGAATAAAATGAATC
>CANRAW010000025.1 GCA_947628715.1 uncultured Clostridia bacterium | reverse complement strand
TAGTACAAAAAAAATAGCAAATTAGAAAAATTATTTTCCAATTCACTATTTTTTTGTGCTACTTTTTCAGCAGCCTCCCGTCCCTCTGTCTTTTTTTTCTGTCTTTCGTCTTTTCCTCTGTCTTTCTTTTGTCTTTCCATCTGTCTTCTTTTCCTTATTAATAAAAAAATCCACCAAGCAAATTACTTGGTGATTAATTTTTTGGTGCTCCTTCAAGGGCTCGAACCTTGGACCTACCGGTTATGAGCCGGTTGCTCTAACCAACTGAGCTAAAGGAGCAACTAATATTAAATAAAAAGCACCATTTAAGGTGTATTTTGCTGGAGCAGGTAGCGGGAATCGAACCCGCGTCATCAGCTTGGAAGGCTGAGGTTCTACCATTGAACTACACCTGCATTAGCTCCAACAATTATGTATTATACTTGTAATTTTTATTTTTGTCAATAGTTTTTATAAAATTTATTAAATTTGTACATAAATCACAAATAGGAAAAGTGGTTTCGCCACATGTGCATTTTGCTTCGCAAATATGAACAGCCCAATGTAACTTAACCTTGTTGCTTCAGAAAAATTTTGCGATTTTTCCTATGCAATAAAAAATTATTTTTTTTAATAAAAATATTTACAATAAAATTATAAAGTAGTAAAATTTATGTATAATTTATTTAAGGAGGGAGAATATGTTAAATTTTAGAAAAAAATTAACAATAGTATCAATAATAGCAATAATGCTAATTGCACTAATTACAAATACAGTATGTGCAGTTACACTTGTAAAAAATCCAGAGGATGTTAAAGAAGAACTTGAAAAATATAAAGCTTCTGATATTCAAGAGCGGAGATTGCCCACCTATCTTATTAGATGGAAAGGAAGTATCAGCAGATAGTTTTATAGAAGTTGAATATTTTGACGAGGCTCAAAAAGATTTATTTGATTACACATTTAAAGATGGAGTAATAACGGTATACATAAAAGACATTGATTTATATAATGCTTTAGAAGCAAAAGACAGTGAAGGCATTAGAGAAGATATTAAAGAAGGAACAGAAGCATATCAAAAACTTGCAAAATACGTTAAAGATCCTCAAGGCGGAGATATGTTAGGATTAAAGGTAAAACTTTACTTTAAAGGTGATGTTTCTAAGATGAGAACAGATTATGTTTTCTCAGATGGAAGTGTATCATTTCTTCAATTAGACGAAGACAAGTCTAGTACAGAGTACCCTGTTTATAAAGACGAAAAAGGTACATACCTTGAAATGATATATGGAGGCACATTAGCTCATTATTATGTAGAATATTGGTTTAATGGAAGTAGACACCTTGGAATAAGCTTCCCTTCATGGAACAATGGAGAATTTATAATTAGAAACTATGCTGATGATGCAAAATTAGTATCAGATGATGAAATGGCTGTTGGATTTTGTGATTATTCTTGTGAAAGTTATACAAAATTAGCATTCAAATATGTACTTGCAGAAACAACTGCAGAAGATAAAGAAACTGGAGTTACAGTAAGTGCTAAAAAAGAAGTGGATGCAAAATTAAACGTAACACCAATAAATAAAGACGAACAAGTTTATACAGAATTAAGCAAAAGACTATCAAATAAAGAAATAGTAAGTGCTTATGAAATAGAGTTAGATGGAAGCTATACAGGCGATATAGATGTTACATTTACATTAGGAAAAGAAAATGATGGAAAAATTGCAACAATTTTACACAAAAAGGATAATGGAGAGATAGAAACTTTTGAAAGAAAAGTACAAGATGGAAAAGTAACTGTTACTACAAAAGAATTATCACCTTGGATGATTGCTTTAGCTAAAGAAGAGACACCAAATGTTTCTCAAAATGCAAATGATAATGATACTACAACACCAAGTGAAAATAATCAAAATCCTACTACAAGTGGGCCTAGTACAACTAACAAAGGAGAAAAAGATGATACACCAAAAACTGGCGTAGAAGATTTTACTTTAGTTGTAATAGCAGGAGTTATATTAAGTACAATCTTATTAGCTGTTGCTTTAAAAAGAGATTAATCAATTAATTTAATAAAAAAGATAAGAATTCATGATTTAATAGGTAAAATAAGTCGCAAAATAAGAAGGTAGAAAATGAGCGAAAAAGAAGTTGAAAAGAAACAAACTAAAAAAGTAATTAAATATATTATAATTATTATTTTATCATTAGTAGTTATGTCAGGACTTATCTATATCAGTATAAACTTATATATAAGCTATAAAGAAAAAAAGGAATATGATGCTTTAGCAGAAGCGATGCAAAATGTAGAGAATACAGAAAGTCAAGATGAGGAAGAAGAAAAGCAGGAAAAAACAGAAAAAATGATAAACTTAGAAGAATTGCATAATGAAAATGAAGATATAGTTGCATGGGTTGAAATACCAGGTACTAATGTTAATTATCCGATATTACAAGGAGACGATAATTCATATTATATAAATCACAATTACAAGAAAAAATATTCAGCTAGTGGTTCTATTTTCTTAGATAAGGACGTAGATTTACAATTACCAAGTAGCAATTTCTTAATGTATGGACATAGAAACAAAAATGGAGCAATGTTTGAAGATTTATATAAATATAAAGACGAGAGCTTCTATAAAGAACATAAAACAATTAATTTTACTACATTAAGTGAAGATGTAGAATATGACATAATGGCAGTTTTTAAATCAAGAGTTTACTATGTAAATGAAAAAAATGTATTTAGATATTATTTCTTCGTAAATGCAGAAACTAAAGAAGAATACGATGATTATGTATCTAATGCAAAAAAAGCGTCTTTATATGATACTGGTATTAGTGCAGAATATGGAGAACAACTAATAACTTTATCGACTTGTGAATATTCTCAAACAGACGGAAGGTTTGTTGTTGTTGCAAAAAAATCAGTTTAAAAAAATGTGTCAAAAAAAGACACATTTTTTTTATTTTTTTATGAAATAAATGTAGACTTTTAATAGAAAATAAGATAAAATAGTTGAGAGAAAAACTAAAAATAGGAGGTAATTTAATGCTTGTTGAAAAAATAATATTCAGTATATTAGCGTTTTATTTATTCCTTTTGATGTTTTTTAAAATGATAAAAAAGATAGATGTTGCTTATGTCTCTATATTAATTGCCCAGGGCATAGGAATAGGTCTTAGTTTTATAGAAATCATATTTACACTAAATTATAATATAATTATAAAGTCAATTGTATATATACTTGCTATAGTTTTACCAATTGTAATAATCTTAATAGAGCGTAAGGGTATGAATTTCTCTGAAATGGTAAATATGACAATTATAAAATTTTATGAAATAATTGGCAATAACAAAAAGGTAAAATCGATGCTTCTTGCATTGATAGACAAATATCCAGAAAGCTATACTGCACATAAAAAACTAGCAGAGGTCTATGAAAAAGAAGGCGGAATGAGGAAGGCAATAGACGAATATGTAAAGGCAGTAGATTTGAACAAAAAAGACTATGATTCCTATTATAAAATATCTTTTCTATTAAATGAACTAGATAAGCCTGATGATGCAATAGTAATGCTAAATAACTTACTTAGCAAAAAGCCAGAATATATAAATGCAACAATGCTACTAGGAGACATTTTAATAAACCAAGAGAGATATAAAGAAGCACTTAATGTATATACGAGTGGGCTAAAATTTTCACCTGCCAATTATGATTTATATTATAATATGGGAATTGTTTACACAATGCTTAATGATTTTCAAAATGCCAAAATATGTTATGAAAAGGCAGCAACTATAAATACTTTGCTATACCACGCATATTATAGCTTAGGACAAATAAACTTAATAGAGATGGACTTAGACGAAGCAGAAAGATATTTTACAAAGAGTTTAGAAGACAAGGAACAAGAACCAGATTGCTATTATAAATTGGGAAAAATATATATGCTAAGAGGAGACCATGAAAACGCAGTAAAATTTGTTAATTTAGCAATAGAATTAGATAATAATTATATAAAAATTGCAAATCAAGAGCCGATATTTATACCAGTAAAAAGTAAATTTCAAATACCAATAATAGATGAAGAAGACATCAAAAAGAGAGAAACAAAACATACTAAAAAAGAATTAAAAGCAAAAGAGCATTTGGACAAAACATACAATGTAGTGGGTAAATTAAATATTCATAAAATACAACCAAATGTAAAAGAGTATGATACAAAAAAATTAGACGAAAGAGAATATTAGAAAGTGAGGAAAATAAAATGTCAATTTTGCAAGCAATTATTTTAGGAGTAGTACAAGGATTAACAGAGCTTTTACCTATATCAAGCTCTGCACACTTATACTTAATACCATGGGTATTAAAATGGACGGAATCTGCAACATTTAATGAAGCATTTGAGGCTTTTGATGTTGCATTACATGCGGGAACATTACTCGCAATAGTATTATTCTTCTTTAAAGATTGGATAAAATTAATAGTTCGGAGGATTTAATCAAGTTGTAAAAAAGAAAAAATCTTTTGAAGGAAAAATGTTTTGGTATTTAGTTCTTGCAACAATACCAGGAGGAGCAATAGGATTTATATTAGATAAATTTTTAGAAGATGCTTTAACAACACCAATTATAATTGGAATAGCTTTAATAGTAATGGGTATAGTATTATATATTGTTGACAAAAAAGCAAAATCAGAAATTGAATATAAGGATATGACATTAAAACAAACATTTTTGATAGGTTTATCACAGGCATTAGCTTTTATACCAGGTGTATCTCGTTCAGGAGTTACAATGACAACAGGAAGATTACTTGGAATTAAAAGAGAATCTGTTGCAAAATATTCATTTTTACTATCAACACCAATTGTTGCAGGTGCAACATTATATAAATTAAAAGATTTCGTTATAAATATTCCATTTTTTGTAGGAGTTTTTACAAGTTTTGTAGTTGGAATTATTGTAATTAAATTTTTAATGGAATATCTAAAAAAAGGAAGCTTCAAAGCCTTTGCAATATATAGAGTAATAGTCGGAATAGCAATAATTGCACTTTGGATAATTAGATTATAAAAGGAGGAATTTATATGAAACCAATTAAAGTAACACATCCATTACTAGAACATAAACTTGCAATATTAAGAGATAAAAAAACGGGAACAAAAGAGTTTAGAGAATTAATATCAGAAATTACATTATTCTTATGCTATGAAGCAATGAAAGATGCAAAACTTACAGAAGTAGAGATTGAAACACCAATTACAAAGACAAAAGCATATAAAATAGACGAAAAAGATTTCTGCTTTGTACCAATAATAAGAGCAGGAACAGGGATGATAGATGGAATTGTAAAAATGATTCCAAATGCAAAGATAGGACACGTTGGATTATATAGAAATGAGGAAACTCTTAAGCCAGTTAGATATTATTATAAAATGCCAAAGGGAATAGAAAATAAACAGGTAATTATTATAGATCCAATGCTTGCAACAGGAGGTTCAGGAATAGATGCAATAACTCTTCTTAAAGAAGATGGAGTAAAAAACATCAAATTTTTAAGCATAATTGCAGCACCTGAAGGACTTAACAAAATGCAAGAAGTACACCCAGATGTACAAATATATTGTGCTGCAATAGATGACCACTTAAATAACGTTGGATATATAGTTCCAGGTTTAGGAGATGCAGGAGATAGAATATTTGGAACTGTCTAAAAAGGAGGTAATATCTTGAAAATCAGAGATATAGAAGAATTAAGAAAAAAAGCAAATGATATTAGAATAGGAATTATAGAAGCTGTATATGGTGCATCTTCTGGACATCCAGGCGGTTCTTTATCATGTGCTGATATACTTACTGTATTATATTTTAATCAAATGCACATAGATCCAAATAAAGCAAGGGACGAAGAAAGAGATAGATTTATTTTATCAAAAGGACATGCTGCACCAGCATTATATAGCACACTTGCTAATCGTGGTTTCTTTAGTGTTGATGAATTAAAAAATCTAAGACATATAGATAGCAACTTACAGGGACACCCAGATATGAATAAAGTTCCAGGAGTTGATATGAATACTGGTTCACTTCGGACAAGGTTTATCTATTGCAAATGGAATTGCTATGAGTTCAAAATTAAATAGTAGAGGAATTAGAGTATATTGTCTTCTTGGAGATGGAGAAATTCAAGAAGGACAAGTTTGGGAAGCTGCAATGACTGCTAGCCATTATAAATTAGATAATTTATGTGTCATAGTAGATAATAATAATTTACAAATAGATGGAGCAGTTGATAAAGTAATGAGTCCATACCCAATTGATAGTAAATTTAAAGCATTTGGCTTCCATGTAATAAATATAGACGGTCATAATATAGAAGAAATAATAAAAGCATTTGACACGGCAAAAACAATAAAAGGCAAGCCAACAGCAATTATTGCAAAAACAATAAAAGGCAAAGGTGTCTCATTTATGGAAAACCAAGTAGCATGGCATGGTAAAGCACCAAATGAAGAAGAATATCATAATGCAATAAAAGAACTAAAAAAGAAAGGAATGTGATTTTTAAGTGAACCTAGATAAAACGATAGCTACAAGAGCAAGCTATGGAGAAACACTTGCAAAATTAGGACATGAAAATAGTAAAATAGTAGTATTAGATGCAGACCTTTCAGAAGCAACAAAAACAAGTGTATTTGCAAAAGAATTTCCAAATAGATTCTTTGATATGGGAATATCAGAGCAGGATATGATGTCTACATCAGCAGGACTTGCTGTATCTGGACAAATACCTTTTGCAAGCACTTTTGCTATGTTTGCAGCTGGTAGAGCCTATGACCAAATTAGAAATAGTATATGTTATCCTAAAGCTAATGTTAAAATATGTGCAACTCATGCCGGCGTTACAGTCGGAGAAGATGGAGCAACACATCAAATGATAGAGGATATTAGCTTAATGAGAACACTTCCTAATATGATGGTTTTATGTACATCTGATGATATAGAAACAAAATGGGCAGTAAGAGAAATTGCAAAATATGAAGGACCAGTATATTTAAGGCTATGTAGGTTAGCAACTCCAGTAATATATGAAGAAAATCAAAAATTTGAATTAGGTAAAGGTATTCAAATAGGAGAAGGAACTGATGCAACAGTAATTCGGAACAGGAGTTGTTGTATCAGAGGCAATAAAAGCAAAAGAAGAATTAGAAAAAGATGGAATAAACATAAGAGTTGTAGATATTCATACTATAAAACCAATAGATAAAGAATTAATTATAAAATGTGCAAAAGAAACTAAAAAAATAATAACAATAGAAGACCATAGTATCATTGGAGGATTAGGAAGTGCAGTATGTGAGGTGCTTTCAGAAGAATATCCATGCAAAGTTATAAGGATGGGCATAAAAGATACATTTGGTAGATCAGGAAAAGCAAAAGAGTTATTAACATATTTTGGAATAGATGCAAAAAGCATTGTAGAGAAGGTAAAAGAATAATAGGAGGCAAAAAATGCTTGGATTTTTTAAATGGTTCAAATCTGGAACAAGAATGAAAAGGTGGATGTTCGTTACATTAGTAGGAATTATACTTTTATGTTATGGAATAGCAACAATTATTGATATGAAGGAAATGTCGGTATTAAAATTATTATTTACAATTGCAATATCAATTGCTCGGATTTATCATGATTATAGTAGGTATCATATATAGTCAAAAAAGGGTGCTAGAGTTACTGATAGAGGATACAGACGATAGAATTTCAGAAGAAAAAAAGGATGTAAATGTAAATTCACTAATATTCAATAAAACAATATATAAAGAGGGACCAAAAATTGTTGTGATAGGTGGAGGCTCAGGTCTAAATACTGTACTTAGAGGTATGAAAACCTATACAAATAACATAACTGCAATTGTAGAAATGTCTAACAATGGAGAAAATCAAAGAAGATTAAGAGAAGACGAAAACATATTGCCAATGGAAGGCATTAAGGAAAGCATTGTAGCATTATCAGAAAATGAAGAAGAAATGAGAAAACTATTGAACTTAGAACTACAAAGCAACATGGACTTTACAGATATTTTTATAGCAGCAATGCAAGAATTAAATGGTGTTGGCTCAAAATTTATAGAAAATATTTCTAAGGTCCTAAATATGACTGGAAAAATACTTCCAGTAACTTTGGATAAAATGAATGTATGTGCTGAGCTAGAAGATGGAACTGTTATAGAGGATAAAAATAAAATTGCAGAAACTACAGCAGAAAAAGTATCAAAAATAAATAGAGTATTTATTGCACCATCAAATGCAAGACCTGCACCAGGCGTACTAGAAGCAATAGAAGAAGCAGATGCTATTGTAATTGGACCACGGAAATCTATTTACAGAGGTAATACCTAATTTACTAATAAAAAATATTTCAAAAACGATAAAAGAAAGTAAAGCGATAAAAATATATATTGGAAATATAATGACAAAACCCGGCGAAACAGACGACTTCTCGTTATCAGACCATATAAAAGCAATATATGAGCACGCAAATAATAAAATAATAGATTATTGCATATATGATACAGGAGAAGTAGTACCAGAATATGTAAGAAGATATAATAAAGATGGAGCAGACCTTGTTGAACAAGATGTTCAAAAGGTAAGAGAACTTGGAATTAAAGTAATACCAAAAGATTTTGCTTGTATAGAAAATGATGCCATAAGACATAATCCAATAAGCGTTGCTGATTCAATAATAGAACTAATATGTGAAGATTTAAAATTTAAGGATATGCAAAATAATCCTAAATATGTTAGAATGAATACAAGATTAAAAGAAAATAATGAAAAGAGGAAAGAGCAAGCAAAAGAAAAGAACAAAATAAAGAAAAAACAAAATAAGATAAACAAAAAGGCAAGAAGGATGGACGATAGGAGAAAGAGCAAGTTTAGTTCCAAATATAATGAAAGAATTAAATCTATAAAAACAAGTGAAGAAAAAAGACAAGAAAATATAAGAAAAATTGAAGAAGATGATGATTAATACTTAAGATACAAGAAAGGAATGATAAAAACTTATGAAGAAGCTAGAAAAAGAAGAATTAAAACTGGAAAATAGTTTAAAAAAGGAATGGTTAATAACAAATGGAATAGGAGGTTTTGCATCGTCAACAGTCATAGGATGTAATACAAGAAAGTACCACGGATTGCTTATTGCACCTTTTGCTGCTCCAGGAAGAAGAAGGGTAATATTATCAAAAGTAGATGAAAGCCTTGAAATTGATGGAAAAAAATATAATCTTTATACAAATATGGCAAACAACTATATAACAGATGGATATAAATATCAAGAAGATTTTGAAAAAGATTATATACCTATTTTTACATATAAAGTAGAAGATATAGAGATAAAAAAATTAATATGTATGGAATATGGTAAAAATACTGTATGCATATTATACAAGATAATATCAAAAGACAAAGGTGCAAAACTTACACTAGCACCTATAATGAATAATAGAGATTTTCACCAAATGAATACAAACCATAATTTTACATTAAAACAAACTGTAAATAAACAAAAAGTAGTTATTATAATTGATAATCAAGCAGAAAATCCAGTATATATAAATGCAAGCGAAGGAAATTATATACAACATTATAACGATAATTTCAACAATATGTATTACTTAGAAGAAGAAAAAAGAGGATTTTATCCAGAAGAAAACCTTGTTGTACCAGGAAGATATGAGATAGATATAGAACCTAACCAAGAAAAAGAAATTTCGTTTGTATGCTCTTTAGAGGATAACATAGAAGAATTAGATGTTAAAAGAGTTATAAATGATGAAATAATAAGAATTAGAAAACTAATAAATTCTTCAGGTCTTTATGATTTAAAGGTAGAAGAAAAATATGATGTAAAATATAAGGAGTTTATACAAGAATATATAATTGCAACAGACAACTTTGTAGTATATAGACCAAACTTTAGACTTCATACATTAATTGCAGGATATCCTTGGTTTTTAGATTGGGCAAGAGATTCATTAATATCATTTGAAGGAACTCTTTTAATACCAAAAAGATATGAAATTGCAAAAGAAGTATTGCTTACATTAATTAGAGACATAAAATTTGGACTTGTGCCAAACGGTTACTCAGGATTTGATTTAAGACCACTATATAATAGTGCAGATGCTTCGCTTTTACTTTTTGAAGCAATATACAAATACTTAAACTATACAAATGATATGGCTTTTGTAAAGGGCATATATGCAAGATTAAAAGTAATTATAAAGTCATATATAGAAGGAATAGACATAGAGAATAATAACATATATTTAGATGATGACTATTTAATAGTATCAGGAACTCCACAGACACAAAATACTTGGATGGATGCAAAATATGGAGATTTTGCTTTTACTCCAAGAAATGGAAAAGCAGTCGAAATAAATGCACTATGGTACAATGCTTTAAAAATAATGCAGGAATTTGCAAATACATGTGAAAATAAGGAAGAATCAAATAAATATAAGGAGCTAGCAGAATATACCAAAATATCATTTACAAATAAATTTTACAATAAGAGAAGAAAATGTTTATATGATGTATTAGGTGATGGAAAAATAAGACCAAATCAATTATTTAGTTTATCATTAAGTCATCCTGTAATTGATCCAGATAGTGAAATTGCTAAAAATATGATAAGTGTAATAGACAAAAAGATATTAACCGAGTATGGATTAAGAACTCTTGCAAAAGGAGAACCTGATTTTGTTGAAATATATGAGGGTGATTCTTTCAAAAGAGATGCAAGTTATCACCAAGGACCAGCTTGGCCATGGCTTCTTGGATTATACTATGATGCTTTAAAGAATATGATAAAGAAAGAAACTGGAAAAACAAATAAACAAAAACTTACAAATAAGTTAGAAGAATTTTGCAAAACAACAGAGAAGGTATTTTTAGAATTAATAGATAAAGATGGTGTAATTGGAAGTATAGGAGAAATATATGATACAAAGCCACCATTTGCTTCAAAAGGTGCTCCTGCACAATGTTGGAGTGTTGCTGAAGTATTCAGAATAATTTTAAGAAAATAAGAGGAAGGAAGAATACTAACTTGAGAATATTAGGAGTAGATCCAGGATACGGGATAACAGGATATAGCATAATTGACTACATTGGAAATAAATTTAAACTAATTGCAAGTGGAGCTATAAAGACACCAGCAAAAATGTCATTTCCACTCAGATTATCAGAGATTTTTACAGACATGAATACAATAATAGATAATTATACGCCAGATGCAATATCAGTAGAGGAATTATTTTTCAATAATAATGTAAAAACTGCGATAAATGTTGCACAGGCAAGAGGTGTAATTTTGGTAGTTGGATGTCAAAGAGGAATTCCAACTTATGAATATACACCTCTACAAGTAAAGCAAGCAGTTGTAGGATATGGTAGAGCAGACAAAATGCAAGTTCAAAAAATGGTAAAAACTATTCTTAATGTGGATGAATTACCAAAATTAGACGATACAACAGACAGTATGGCTATTGCAATATGCCATGCACATTCAGCAAAATTTTCAGAAAAACTTTAAAAAATTATATCCTAGAAAGGGATGAACAAAAAAATGTTGCAAGAGGAACTAGAAAAGAACCTAAAGGAGGATAAAATAAATTACCTATATCTTCTATATGGAGAGGAAACATATTTATTAGAAACAGCTGTAAAAAAGATAAAGAAGATATTTGGCGAGATAATAGTTCGGAATAAACTATATAGAAATAGATGAAGAAAATCTAGATAGTTTAATTCAAGAAATGCAAATGCCTTGTTTTGGATATCCTAAAAAAATGATAGTTGTAAAAAATTCTGGTTTATTTAAAAAGGAAACAAAAAAGAAAGTAACTTCGTTAAAAGAAGTAAGAGAAGAATTAGAAAAGTTTTTAAAGGAAAACAGTAAAGGATTAGAGCAAAATATGATAATAGTATTTATAGAAGATACTATTGAAAAATTAAATATAACAAAGACAATAGAAAATGTAGGAGGAATTATATGTGAATTTGAATTACAAAAGCCTCTTGCATTAGAAAAAAGGTTAATTGCAATATGTAATGCCTATAAAGTAAAACAAGAAAATGGCGCAATAAAACATTTAATTGAAACATCTGGAACAAGTATGCAAGAATTAATAAACGAATTAAGAAAACTTATTGAATATGCTCGGAGAAAATCGGAACAATAACTTGTAAAGATGTAGATAATTTATCAATAAAAAGTTTAGATAGTAACATTTTTGATTTAACCGATAATCTAGGCAAAAAAAATATAAAAGGTTCATTAGAAATATTAAATGAATTGATATATCTAAAAGAGCCAATACAAAAAATATTAATAACATTGTATAATCACTTTAAAAAACTATATATTGTAAAGTTATCAGAAAAATACAAAAAAGATTTAGCTACAGCTTTAAATTTAAAGCCAAATCAATCATTTTTATTAAGTAAATATAAAGCACAAGCAAAATATTTTACAGAGCAAGATATAAGGAATATATTAGACGAGATGATGAGCCTTGATACAAATTATAAGACAGGCTTAATTGATATTAATATTGGAGCTGAGGCTATTCTTTGTAGATACTGTAGTTAGATAAATTTTATATGATTTTAATGAATAAAAAAACCTCTTTTTAAGATAATAAATAAAAAGGAGGCTTTTATTTTATGTATAATTTTAGAACTGATTTGGCATTAGAAAGAAGAGAAGTTTTAAAGAAGCTAGGAGAAACTGTAGATGGAATAGAAGTAGAAGAGAAGGATATTAGTGAAAAACTCAAAATATCAAAAGTAAAGGTAACAAACGAAAATGGAGAAAAAGCAATAGGAAAACCAAAAGGAACTTATGTAACCATTGATATAAAAAAGCTAAAACTTGCAACAGAAGAAGATATTGAGGAAGCGGGAAATACATTATCAGAAGAGCTAAAGGAGCTAGTAAATATACACGTAGATTCAATGGCAGATGTATTAGTTGTAGGCTTAGGAAATGAATATATAACTCCAGACTCATTAGGACCAAAAGTAATTGCAAATATTGAAATAACAAGACATATAATAAAATATTTACCAGAATATGCACCAGAGGGAACAAGACCAATAAGTGCAATATCTCCAGGAGTTTTAGGAACAACAGGAATAGAAACGCTAGAAATACTAGAAGGAATAGTAAATAATGTAAAACCTAAGTTACTTATTGTGATAGATGCTTTGGCATCAAGAAGTATAGAAAGAATAAGTAGTACAATACAAATATCAGATACTGGAATAGTTCCAGGTGCAGGTGTTGGAAACACACGAAAAGAGCTAAGTATTGATACTTTAGGTGTACCTGTAATTGCACTTCGGAATACCAACAGTTGTTGAAAGCGCTGTTTTAGTAAATGAAGCATTAGACTTATTTATACAAAAATTACAAGACGAGGCAAGGTCTAATGATTATCTAAATGAACTCAAAGAAAAAGACAATTATGACGAAATAAAAGAAGCTCTAAATCCAGGAGATTATAACATGATTGTTACTCCAAAGGAAATAGACGAGCTTATAGATAATATGAAAGAGATTGTTGCAAAAGGCATAAATTATGCCTTATAATATAGAAATAAAGTATAAAACTAAAAGGTGTATAGGGTAGAAAAGATATAAAAAATATTTTGTATCTTTTCCTTTTTCATTATTATACGCGTTAATAAAAACAAGTGAAGAAATTGTAAAAATAACAATGAATAAATATGTATAAAAAAGGTATGGAATAGATAAACTCCTATATAAATTATTGAACTGATATACTATTGTAGATAAAATAAAAGCTGAGTTCATAAGGAATTTATTGTTTTTAAATATATAGAAAATAAATATAATTAAAACACCAAAATATCCATAATCACAGTGAGAAAACTCAGATAATACACAAAGTAAAATAAAAGAAACTATAGCTAAAAATTTATAAAGGTAATGTAATGCTTTATTTTTTGTAGGCATTTTATTTAATTTATCATAAATTATAATGGCACTTAATCCTAAAGATAAGGTAAAAAATATATTTAAACCTACATCATTTGAATAATCGGAAAGAAACAACATAAAAGGTGCTTGTGATATAAATGCGAAAATAAGCAACCTAAAAAAGTATTTCTTTAGGTTACTTGTATGAATATATCCTTCACTTATCTGAAAAGCAAATATAGGGAAGGCAATTCTTCCAATATAATTCAAGAAAGAAAAGCCTCCAAATATTACATAAGAACTATGATCACATAACATTGAAATCAATGCAGTTATTTTTAACAAAAAAGCTGACATAAATTTTTATCCTTTCATATTAGTTTCTTTGTGCTCATTATAAGAATCTATGAAATACAAAGGACGTCCCTTAACTTCATAGAAAGCTCTTCCAAGGTATTCGCCAATAAGACCAAGAAAGATAAGCTGAATACCTCCTAAGAATAATATTACTACCATCATAGAAGCATAACCAGAAACATCAACACCATATATTAATGTTTTCATTATTATTACAAGCATATAAATAAATCCAACAAAGGAAACTAAAATACCAATTATAGCTGCCCAACGTAAAGGGGAAGTTGTAAACGAGGTTATGCCATCTATTGAAAGATTTATAAGTTTCATATAATTCCATTTCGTTTTTCCAGCAACTCGAGGGTCTCTATCATATAGAATTTCTTTTTTATTATAGCCTATCCAACTATAAAGACCTTTAGTATACCTTTGAGATTCTCTAAGTTGTTTTATTGCTTCTACACAGCGCCTATCAAGAAGTCTAAAATCACCCGTATCTTTTTGAATTTCTATTTTCGTCATGCTTTGCAAAATTCTATAAAATCCCCAAGATGTAAACTTCTTTAGAAAACTTTCGCCCTTTCTAGATTTCCTTTTAGCATAAACATCGTCATAGCCTTCTTCCCAGTATTTAATCATTTCAGGGATAAGTTCAGGTGGGTCTTGTAAATCTGCATCAATTATAACTAAAGCGTCACCATTAACGTAATCAAATCCGGCAGACATAGCAATTTCCTTACCATAGTTTCTTGATAAATTAACATAGTTAATTCTTTTATCTTTATTTCTCAAAAACTTTATTAAATCTAAAGTATCGTCTTTACTACCATCATTAACGAAAAGCACTTCAAAATCATATTTTGGCTGACTAGACATAAGACTAACAAGCCTATCATATAAAATAGGAATAGATTCGTGTTCATTATAAGCAGGAACAAGTATTGTTATTAATTTTTTCTTATCAGATTCCATAATTTTTTCAACTTCCTTCTCTAATGTGATATTTATATTATTTATATCACAAAATTGAAAGATAGTAAAGCAAAAAGAAAAAAGAGCAAAAGATTTCTCTTCGCTCTTTTTTACCTTAAGTATTAGTTATTGCAACAGCCGAAATTTGTAAATAGTAATAAGAAAATTATTATAAAAAATAATACTTCGCTATTACCATTATTGCAACATCCACCGCCGAATAAATTACCTAAGAAGCCTCCACAACCACCATTGTTTCCATTACAACCGCAGTTTCTTTGATCATTATAATTTCTTTGTTCTTCTGGCATAATTGACACCATTCCTTTCATACAGGTTTTAGCCTTTTAAAACTTTATATAATATACTATGAAAATTAAAGAATTTGTGATACAATATTATTGCAAAAAATAATGAAATGGAGTTTTGTTATAAGTGAAAAATAATATTGAACTTTTATCACCGGCTGGTGATTTAGAATGTGCAAGAGCTGCAATTCAAAATGGGGCAGATGCAATATATTTAGGAGCATCCTCTTTTAGTGCAAGGGCTAGTGCGAAAAATTTTACATTAGAAGAATTAAAAGAGGTTATTAATTATGCACATATACGAAATGTAAAAGTACACCTTGCATTAAACACATTAATAAAAAATAATGAATTTTCAGAAGCATTATCACTTGCAGAAAAAGCGTATGAGTATGGAATAGATGCAATATTAGTTCAAGATTTAGGGCTTGCAACAATTTTAGTTAATTCATTTCCAAAACTTCCAATACATGCAAGTACACAAATGAGTATACACTCATTAGAAGGTGTAAGAGCATTAGAAAAACAAGGAATAAAAAGAGTAGTTTTAGCAAGAGAATTATCAATTCATGAGATAGAATATATTTGTAGAAATTCTAATATAGAAATCGAAACATTTATACATGGAGCACTTTGCATAAGTTATTCAGGACAATGCTTATTTTCAAGTATGGTTGGCGGAAGGTCAGCAAACCGTGGAAAATGTGCGCAAGCATGCCGTTTACCTTATCAATTATTGCAAGGAGATAGAACAATAGACAATGGCTATTTATTAAGTCCAAGAGATTTATGTGGATTAGACTTTTTACCAGATTTGATAGAAGCTGGAGTTAGTTCATTAAAAATTGAAGGAAGACTTAAATCGCCAGAATATGTTGCAACTGTAACAAGAATATATAGAAAATATATAGATTTATATAATTCAGGTGAAGAATATAAAATAGATATAAAAGATAAAAAAGATTTATTACAAGTATTTAATAGAGGAAACTTTTCAAATGGACACTTAGACAGAGAAGCAAACTTAGACTTAGTATATAAAGAAAAACAGAATAATATGGGGATTTATATTGGAAATGTTGCAAATTATAATAGCAAAAAAGGTCATGTGTCATTAAATCTAAACGATACATTAGCAATAGGAGATTCTATTACATTTGAAAATGAAGAAACAAAATATAGAGTTTCTGAACTTATGTATCAAAACGAAAATATACAGCGTGCAACAGACAATCAAATGGTTACAATTGGAAGGATGAAAGGTAATATTGCTCCAGGAGATAAAATATTTAAAATAGCAAGTAAAGAACTAACAGAAAATGCTATGCTTACATATTCAGGAAAAGAGCTAAAGAAAATTAAGCTAAAATGTAAAATATCCATAAAGAAAAATAAAGAAATAGAAGTGTTTGTAAAGCCAGATAGAGAATATGAGCATTATAAAAATGTAAGTGTAAACATAAAGTCTAATATAATACCTATTGAATCAGAAAATCAACCTCTTACAAGGGAAAAAGTAATTGCACAATTTTCAAAAACAGGAAATACACCTTTTGAATTTACCAATTTTGAGATAGACTTAGACAACAATTTATATATTCCAAAAATAAGTGAATTAAATGCACTAAGAAGAGAAACGTTAGAAAAATTAGAGACGCTAGTTTGCTTAAAATTCACGAGGGTACCTGTTAATATAAAAGAGAAGAAATTTACAGAAAAAGCACATCTTACGCAAAAAGTATCATTACATCTAATTGAACTAGATCCATCATTTGACTATTCTTCATTAGAAGAAGTAGATAGGGTATATATTAACCTAGAAAAATTTAGTGATACAAAATACAAAAAGTGCATTGAAACAATAACAAATAAATTTGATACATATATTTATATGCCATCAGTTATAAGCCCAAACTATACTAACTTATTTGGAAACACTATAAATATAGCACTTACAGATTATAATATAGTTGGATTTGTTATATCAAACATAAGTACATTATACGCATTAAAAAAATACAATAAGAAATATGATATAATATCAAATTATACTTTAAATGTTTTTAATAATTATTCAATAAATGAATTAGAAAGACAGGGAATAGACACAGTAACACTATCACCTGAATTAAACAAAGAAGACATACAAGGCATGATTTCTAATGTAGATAAGGAACTAATTGTTTATGGAAGAATTAGATTAATGACAAGTAAATATTGCTTATTAGGACACTCAAATCTATGTTATCCAACTTGTAATGCAAAATGCACAGAAAAAGATAAAAAGTATTATTTAAAAGATAGAATGGGATTTTTGTTTAGAGTAGTACCAGATAATGTACAAACAGTAACAAAGATATATAATTCAAAAATACAATCAATTGATTACAAGGATTTAAACATTGACTATGCAAGAATCGATATACTAGAAGAAAATATAGAACAAATTAATGATGTAATAAGAACAGTAAAAGAAGGCAAATATTTTGAAGGATCAAACTATACATCAGGTCATCAAAATAGAAATGTATAGAAAGACAGAAAGACAGAAAGAGAAAGACAAGGGGACAAAGACAAGGGGACGGAGCTTTTGTCTTAAGGAAAATTACCCCTAGACTATTACATAATTATATAATTAGGGGGGAGTAAAACCTAAGACAAAAGCTCCGTCCCTTTGTCTTTCTTCATTACCACTCATTTTTGCTATTCTTATATTCTTCTATTTTTTCCTTTCTCAGATTATTTCCTGTACATATTTTATCTATTATAATGCTTATTAATGTAGCTATTATGAAACAAATAGAAACAATTAACAATATGGTATTATTTCCATCGGGATTATTAGAAGCCTCTAAATATATAAATATTAAAAAAGAGCTCCAACCAGCGAGTGCCCATTTTATTACTGCATTATGGGCAAATTCATCTTGGCTTTTCAATCTTTTTTTGGTTCTTACGCAACCAACTATTACCATCACAATTAATGAAAAAATTCCTATTAATATAAACATAATTATATATTCCTCCTATTTTGTAAGTAAAATTGAAGTGCTGTTCTTACTTCATTGTTTAATGTATCTTGTCCTAATTCTTTTTCAAATTTATCTGCAAGACCTAATCCCATTGCATATACATAATATGAATTATAAAGTTGATAAAATCTTATTTCTTGTTCATGTAGTAATGAGTAATCTGACATATATGAATATAAACCATATAATTTATATAGTTCTTCTTTATATGTAGGCTTTATAAATCTAAGTCGAGAATAATAGAAAACTATAATTAAATTAATTAAATATTCTATTATTAATATAATAGACAATGGATTATTAAGAGTAAAAAAACTCAATAATACGAAAGGCCATCCTAAACTAAATATGATTGTACATAGCATAGAACCAAGTTTTAACCAAGACATAATGGGAGCCTTTTTTAAATAATCCGCAATATTAGAAAAATATTTTTCATTTATATAATATTTTATTTCTTTTTCTATATCTTTTAAAATATAATTTTTTGTAGAATTTTCTTCTGTTTCTTTTAATATATCTTCTAAACAATATTCATTAGTATCTTCTATACTTCGAAATATAAAATGAACAATGCTCTTTTCATAAGGCAATAATGTATCTAATTTTGCTTTGTCATGTTCTTTCAAAATTAAAAAGTTTTTTTGCTCTTTCCATTGTATTTTTATTATTTCCTTTTCAGAAAGCTCATAGATTGCAGTTATAATTGTATTTATATTTGGCTTCTCTGTATGTATTAAGATTCCAGAAGCTACAGCACTTATTTTTTCAAAATCTGTATCTCTATAATAATCATATTCTTGTATATCTTTAAATGAATCATTATATTTTTTATTTATATACATTAGACTAATTATATTCCATACTATATATATTCCAGTTAAAAAAAGCAATATATATATGTTTCCACTGGAAAGCACAATGAAATATATAATAACTAAGATAATAAATATTATACTTATACGTATATTTTCATTTTTTTTCATACTTTTTTGTAGTGTTACAATTGATGTGAAACAAAAATAGTATAGAAAAAAAGTGATTCAAGTAGTATAATTGAATTGTC
>CANRAW010000024.1 GCA_947628715.1 uncultured Clostridia bacterium | reverse complement strand
ATCGGTCATATCGGGCACATAACCGTATGATATAAAAAGTTACATTTATTTTTCCCCAAGGCAAGGGCAAAACCGCCCTTCCTTGGGGGATTTTTTACTTATTCCAACATTTGACAAATCTAAAAAAATATAGTATAATTTTAAACAGTATGTATCATATTAATATATGATAAAAATGAGATTTAAAAGTATTAAAAAATGTTGTTGAACGGGAAAAATTTAATATCTTTTAATTAATGCGGTGTTTCACATCGTATTTAATTTCGCATTTATTTTATGTTTAAGAAAGGAAAGTGAAAAATAAAAATGCCTAATACAAAAGAGATAGAGCAAAATGAAAAAAGAGTTAGAAGAGAGAAAACAAGTAAAAGAGTTAGCACAGGTAAGAGAGAAAAGGATGTAAATGCTAAAAGTAGTAAAACAGAGAGAAAAAAGCCAATTGATAATAAACAAAAAAGAAATCCTAGAAATTCTAAAAGACACACTAATAAAATAGAGGATGTAAGATTTAAAAAATCACCATTAAAAATAATTCCATTAGGTGGTTTGCTAGAAATTGGAAAGAATATCACAGTTTTTGAATATGAAAATGAGATTATAATTGTAGACTGTGGACTTGCTTTCCCAACAGAAGATATGCTTGGTGTTGATTTAGTTGTCGCAGATACAACATATCTTGAGAAAAACAAAGATAAGATAAAAGGTATGGTTATAACACATGGTCACGAAGACCATATAGGCGGAATTCCATATTTTCTAAGGCAAGTTAATGTTCCAATTTATGCAACAAGATTTACTGTAGGCTTAATTAAAAATAAATTAGAGGAACATAATTTATTGAAGAGCACAACGATATACGAAGTAGAGCAAGGAACAACGGTAGATTTTGGAAAAATGAAGGTAGAGTTTATTAGAACATCACACAGTATTCCAGATGCGGTTGGATTTGCAATTTATACACCAATTGGAATTGTTATGCACACAGGAGATTTTAAAATTGATTATACTCCAATTGATGGGCAAAAAATTGATTTTGGAAGACTTGCAGAAATTGGAAGAAAAGGCGTAATGCTTCTTATGTCAGATAGTACAAATAGCGAGAGGAAAGGCTTTACAAGGTCAGAAAGTACAATTGGAGAGGTGTTTGACGAGCTATTTATGCACTGCCAAAAGAGGATAGTTGTTGCAACGTTTGCATCAAATGTGCATAGGGTTCAGCAGATAATTGATGCGTCGGTTGAGAATAATAGAAAAGTTGCAATATGTGGTAGAAGCATGGTAAAAATGATAGAAACCGCTTGTGAACTTGGATATATGAATATTCCGAAAAATACCTTGATAGATATTGATATGATAAAAAGTTACCCAGACGAGGCACTTACTATTATAACAACAGGAAGCCAAGGAGAGCCTATGTCTGCTTTAACAAGGATGGCAGCTGGCGAACACAAAAAGGTTGAAATAACGCCAAATGATTTAATTATCATTTCAGCAAACCCAATACCGGGAAATGAAAAATTTGTGTCAAAGGTAATAGACGATTTAATGCAAATTGGAGCAGAGGTAATTTATAGCTCACTTGCTGATATTCACGTATCAGGGCATGGTTGCCAAGAGGAACAAAAACTTATGCTTTCTCTTATAAAACCAAAATATTTTATGCC
Organism: uncultured Clostridia bacterium; assembly: GCA_947628715.1. Taxonomy (GTDB): domain Bacteria; phylum Bacillota; class Clostridia; order TANB77; family CAG-508; genus JAAWPK01. The sequence goes on along the minus strand of CANRAW010000024.1, from coordinate 20,067 downwards.
AGTCCATGGCGAATATAGGCAATTAATAGCACATGCTGAAACGGCGGAAAAGCTCGGAATACCACACGAAAATATATTTATAATGAAAAACCGGACGTGTGCTTGAAATTAGCGAAAATGAGGCAAAGATTAATGGAACAGTTCCAGTAGGAAAGGTAATGGTAGATGGTTTAGGTGTTGGCGATGTTGGAAATATCGTTTTAAAAGATAGACAGCATTTATCACAAGATGGATTAATCATTGTTGCTTTAGCAATGGATAGCTCAACTGGAGAAATTGTTTCAGGACCAGAGATTATATCAAGAGGATTTGTCTATGTTCGTGAGTCAGAAAATTTAATGGAAGATATGAAATATGCAATAAGAAAAGAGCTTTCAAGATTAGAAGAAGCTCATATAACTGATTGGGCAGTAATAAAACTTACAATAAAAGATACGTTAAAAGATTTCTTATTACAAAAAAATAAGAGGAATCCTATGGTTTTACCAATAATTTTAGAAGTATAATTGTTTAGAAAGAAAGGATGAGATAAAATGGACTATAAGGAGCTTGCTGATTTAATATATCCAGATATAAAGGATGCTTCATATTATGAAGAAAAATATCCAGAAAGAAATTTACCAGAGGGGGCTATGGTGGTTAGATTTGCACCAAGCCCAACTGGGTTTGTACATATTGGCGGTATTTTTACAAGTGTAATTTGCTCTAAACTTGCAAAGCAAACAGGTGGAGTATTTATGCTAAGAATTGAGGATACAGACCAAAAAAGAGAAGTAGAAAATGGGGTAAATGGAATCATAGATGCACTAAAAAAATTTAATTTAGTGCCAGATGAGGGAATGATAGACGAAAACACATCTAAAGGTGCTTATGGTCCATATAAACAAAGCCAAAGAAAAGAGATTTATCAGGCTTTTGCTAAAAAATTAATTGCTGAAAAAAGAGCATATCCTTGCTTTTGTAAACAAGAAGATATAGACAAAATGAGAGAAAAACAGGAAAGCGCAAAGATTAGACCTGGCTATTATGGCGAGTGGGCAACATGCAGAAATTTAGGTTTAGACGAAATAGAAAGAAGAATAAAAAATGGGGAAGAATACATAATCAGATTAAGGTCTTTGGGTAATCCGGAAAAGAAAATCAAGCATCATGATGTTATAAAAGGCAATATTGATTTCCCAGAAAATGACCAAGATATTGTTATTATAAAATCTGATGGACTTCCAACATATCACTTTGCTCATGCAGTTGACGACCATTTAATGAGAACAACTCATGTAATTCGTGGAGATGAGTGGCTTTCTTCATTGCCAGTTCATTTAGAGTTATTTAATGCTTTAGGTGTAAAACCTCCAAAATATGCACACATCGCTCCTATAATGAAAGAAGAAGATGGTGCTAAGAGAAAATTAAGTAAAAGAAAAGATCCAGAGGCAGCTGTTGAATATTATGCAAAAGAGGGAATACCAGCAGAGGCAGCAAAGGAGTATTTACTAAATATTGCTAATTCTAATTTTGAAGGTTGGAGAAGACAAAATAAAAATGCACCTATTGACGAGTTTGAACTTCAGCTTAATAAAATGAGTGTAAGTGGTGCTTTATTTGATATGGTAAAATTATTAGACATATCAAAGTCAGTTATTTCAAGACTTACAAAGGAAGAAGTATATGATTATGCAATAAATTATGCAAATGAATATGACGAAGATTTAAAGAATTTGCTTGAAAAAGATAAAGAATATACTTTGAAGGTTTTAGGAATAGAAAGAGGAAATGAGAAGCCTAGAAAAGATATAGCAAAATGGTCTGATTTGAAGGATAATATTGAATATATGTATGACGATAGATTCTTTAGTAAGAACAGAGAATATGTATATCAAAATATAAATGACAAAGAGGAAATACAGAATATTATTACTGAGTATATAGATAATTATTTTGATATTTCAGACGACAAGCAAACATGGTTTAACAAGATTAAAGACTTAGCTGAAAAGTTTGGATATGCAAGAGAAGTTAAAGAATATAAACAAAATCCAGAAAAGTTTAAGGGACATGTTGGAGATGTAAGCACTGTAATTAGAATTGCTTTAACAGGTAGAGCAAATACTCCTGATATGTATGAGATTATGCAAGTTTTAGGAAAAGAAAGTGTGATAAAAAGATTAAAATGCGCAATATTAAATTAACTATAGAATATGATGGAAAAGATTTTGGGGGCTGGCAAAAACAGCCGGGAAAACCAAATATTCAAGGTGAAATAGAAAATGCAATAAAAAGGATAACAGGAGAAGATGTAGAGTTAAATGCTTCTGGAAGGACAGATGCGGGAGTTCATGCACTTCGGGCAGGTTGCAAATTTCAAAACTGAGAGCAGTCTTCCAATTCAAAAGTTTATTATGGCATTAAATGCAAATTTGAAAAATTCGATAGTTATAAAAAATGCAGAGGAAGTTGACGAAAATTTCCATGCAAGATATAACTGTAAGAAAAAAACATATAGGTACATAATAGATAATTCTGCTTATGGAAGTGCAATATATAGGTCATTAGAATATCATATACCTCAGAAGTTGGATATTGAAAAAATGAAAACTGCAATAAAATATTTTGAGGGGACACATGATTTCAAGGGCTTTAAGGCAAGTGGAACAAGCTCAAAAAGTAGTGTAAGGACAATATATAAGGCGAGCGTAGAAAAGAATAAAGATAAAATAATAATTGAGCTTACTGGAAATGGTTTCCTTTATAATATGGTTAGAATTATATCGGGAACGCTTGTTGATGTTGGACTTCGGAAAAATACAAGAAGACGAAATCCCAAGTATAATAGAGTCAGGTAAAAGAAGCCTTGCAGGAAAAACTTTGCCTGCACATGGGTTATATTTGGTAAAAGTTGAATATTAATTGTAACAAATAAAAAAATTATTCATAATATATCTTAAAAAGAGAAATTTTAAGGAGATACATATTATGAGTAATTTTTTATTATTACTTTTTGCTTTGCCAATTGCAACTATAATAATTGCAAGCATATTAGAAACGGTCTTAAAAAATCCGATTGCTGTTACTGCATTAGTGTTTGCAATTTATTTAATAGTGGCATTTTCTGCCTTTGATGCAACATTTTTGGTTTATGTAATTTTGTATACATTTCTTGCTTTAATTTCTGCGGTTATAACGAGAGCAATTATTAATCTAATAAATGATGAAGACGATAATTCAAACGGATGTGGAAATAACAATAATAATAATAATAACAATAATAACAACAACGGCAATGATGGAAACTCAGGCTGTGGATGCAACAGATATTACAACAATAGATATTATAGATAGGCTAAATATCAAAATTGAAAAATGTAAAATTCTGGAGCAATAAATAAGTGTACAATGCAGAAATTGTCCCTTGTAATAATTTACCTATGATATATGGTTTTATTGAAATGTCAGATGTAGATGTGATACTTAAAACTTGAAGTAAAATGGAAATTCCACCAAAGCCAAGTAAAAATGCACATACAACTATATTTATTGAAATCATTTTCATAGGTATTTTTGAAACAATAGAAACACCGTTTGTAAGTTCTACAATACCTGATAAAATGCCTGTTGCAAAAGAAGATGGAAGATGTAAGAAAGATAACATAGGAGACAATATTAAAGATAAAAACTTAAATGCACCAGTGTTATTTAATATAGAGATTATAACGCTAAAAAGCATGACAAATCCACCTATCATTATAATTGTATTTATTGAAGACATGATACTATTTTGTAAAATACTTCCTAAACTATTTAATTTAGGCGGTATTTTTTTTACACTTCCTTTTATACTTTTATAGTTTGTGTAACTTTTTTCCTTATATTTCCAAAATCTAAAAATAAATCCAACTGTAAGGCATGATAAAAGATGTGTTACAAAAAGTAATAGGCCTATAGTTGTATTTCCAAAAAGAGAAATACCAACAGTTCCAATAATGAATAAAGGTCCTGAATTATTGGTAAAAGTAAGGAGTCTTTCGCCTTCTTCTTTAGTGCAAATACCGTTTTTTCTAAAGTTTGTTACAATTTTTGCACCAACAGGGTAACCACTAATAATGCCCATTATAAGAGGAAAAGCCCCTTCTCCGGGAACATTAAATATTGGTCTCATTATTTTATTTAATTTTACGCCAAGGTAATCTATAATATTTGTGCAAGATAAAAGCTCACATGCGATAAAAAAAGGCAAAAGTGCAGGTACAACTGAGCTTACCCATAGATGTAATCCTGCTTTTGATGCTTCTAAATTTTCTCTTGAAAAGACAATGAGTCCTATGGCAAATAGGACAAATATAATAGAAAGCATGTTATCTTTTAAAGATATAAATATAAAGTTTGTTCTTATTTTTTTCGTTCTCATAATTTATAGTATATGTTAAAATTTGGTAAAATATGAGGACAGCTATAGTAAAAATTTTACAATTCCAAAAAGTATTAAAATAATTCCGGAAGTTGTTTTCCATGTTTTATCAGGAATAGACGTATTTTTAACTATTTTTTTACCGATGTAAAATCCAGTAGATAAAAAGGCAAGCTGAAAAATGGCAACAAATATTGGAAAATATATTTCTAAGAATCCGCCGATACTACTGCCAATTCCAACGCACACAGAGTCTAAAGATAAAGCAATTCCTAAAAATAAAGTTTCCTTAATATCAATATTACAAGAATTATCAAAATCAAATGGTATTGGGTCAGCTAAAACGATTATACCAATAATTACCAAAATAAAGCTACTAATAAATTTAGTTAGAATTTCAGATAACATAGAGCAAATCATATTTCCAATAAATATTGAGCAAAACACAAAAAATATAGACATAGTGAATAATATGAATTTTGAAACATAATTTAGCTTTGTATTTTTTATGCCGTAAGTAATGCCAATGCCAAGAGAATCAATACTAACAGATAAAGCTAGAATAATAGAACCGAAGCATATATTCCTCCATAAAATAAATACTATATATTTACATAATATGAAGGACAGATAAAAAAGGTAATATAAAATTTAGAAAATTGGGTATTAGCGAAATCGAAGATTTTTCCTATACAATAAAAAAGAGCTATATAAATATAGCTCTAAATTTCTTTACCATTATCCCATAATTCATTACAAGATAAATCAATATCTTTGTTCCACGATATACCATATCCACCATCATCAACTTTTACTAAGTTAAATAGTCCAGTGGTTGTAGTTAGATTTTTAAATATTTCCCATTTATCAAATAATTTTTTTACATCATAATATTTTTGTATCCCATTTTCAAATGTTACTAATAATATGTAATTATCTAATGGTTCAACAACTTTAACTTTATAAAACATAATAATTCTCCTATTATTTATTTTAATGGTGGTAATTGTTTAAAATGTTGAGTATTCCAAATATTAAGTAATTCACTCTTATATAATGATAACCACTCTTTAACTAATGCTTTTGCTCTATTTGGCAAATCGCCTTCGATAATAGCACCAGTATTAATATCAATTATACCTATATACTCACCATATATGGCGTGAATATGTGGGGGATTATGCTCTGAAGAACCAAAGTACATTTTTATTATAATCCCATAAAAACTTGTAATCATTGGCATATATTTACACTCCTTTCGATATAAAAATCTCCGAAGTGAATCATATATCTAACATGTTTAGTTTAACATATTTGTCAAGAGTTTGCAAGATTAAATTCATAATTTATCAAGACAAGCATATATTTAATTTATAAAACAAAGGAAGGAGATATTTTAATGTCAAATGAGGAAATGAGAAAAAACGTTAGGACAAATTATGAAAAGGGGTTAACTAATGAAGAGGCAAGAAAAAGAATCCTAAAATATGGAAAAAATGTTTTAGAAGATAAGAAAAAAGAAAACATTATCATAAAGTTTTTAAAACAATTTAATGACTTTATGATAATAATTCTAATCGTTGCATCACTTATCTCAGCTGTAATGGCAAAAATAGACGGTTCAGGAGATTACATAGAAGCAATTATTATAATTGCAATAGTTGTTTTCAATGCAATAATGGGGCTAATTCAAGAAAACAAAGCCGAGAAATCACTTGAAGCATTGAAAAAAATGTCTGCACCAGTAACTAAAGTAATAAGAAATCGGAAAACAAACTATAATACAAGGAGAAGACATAACAATTGGAGATGTAGTAATTTTAGAGGCACGGAAACTACGTCCCAGCAGATTGCAGAGTAGTAGAGAGTTTTAATTTAAAAGTCGACGAATCAGTTTTAACAGGCGAAACCGTTCCTGTTTTAAAAGATGCAAAAGGAAATGAAGAAAACAGCGATATGGTATTTGCAACAACTATGATTGTTGGCGGACATGCTAAGGCAATTGTTACAAATATAGGTATGGAGACAAAAGTTGGAGGCATTGCAAAAATAATAATAACTGACGAAGCTCCGCAAACTCCAATACAAAGAAAACTTGAAGAAGTTGGCAAAACACTTGGTGCAGTATGTTTAATAATATGTTTTGCGATATTTGCAATAGGAATATTAAAGAAAATATCAGTAAAAGAAATGTTTATGACGTCAATAGGCCTTGCAGTTGCAGCTATTCCAGAAGGCTTACCAGCAATAGTAACAATTATGCTTTCAATTGGAGTTACAAAAATGGCAAAGAGACACGCAATAATCAGGAAACTTTCAGCAGTTGAAACTTTAGGAAGTGCAAGCATAATTTGCTCAGATAAAACAGGAACTCTTACCCAAAATAAAATGCAAGTTATAGAAAATTACGGAGATGTTGCATTTACATTAGAACTTGGAGCAATGTGCACAGATTGCGTAATTACAAATAAAAATGAGGTTACAGGTGACCCAACAGAAATTGCAATAGTAAATAAAGCCTTAGAATATGGCATAAATAAAGAAATGTTATACTTAAATTATGAAAGAATAAGTGAAATTCCATTTGATTCTGAAAGAAAATTAATGACAACAATACATAAATTTGGAAATGGCTATAGGATAATTACGAAAGGAGCAGTCGATGTTTTATTAAATAGATGTACAAAAATTTATAAAGATGGAGAAATAAGGCAAATTAGCAGTATAGATAAAGAAAATATACTTAGCAAAAATAAAAATATGGCAAATAAAGCGTTAAGAGTAATCGCTGTTGCTTTTTTAGACACAGACAAAATTCCAAATGAAGTAAAGACAGAAACAACGGAAAAAGATTTAATATTTGTACGGCTTAATTGGGATGATAGACCCACCAAGAGAAGGCGTAAAAGAAGCAATTAGAACTTGTAAAAATGCTGGAATAAAAACAGTTATGATTACCGGAGACCATATAGATACAGCAAAAGCAATTGCAAGAGAGCTTGGAATACTTACAGAAAATGCTATGGCAATAACTGGAAAAGAGTTAGATAAGATACCACAAAATCTTTTAGAAAGAGACATAATGAAATACAGTGTTTTTGCGAGAGTTTCGCCAGAACATAAGGTAAGAATTGTAAAAGCATTTAGAAGTACACGGAAGAATTGTTGCAATGACAGGAGATGGCGTAAATGATGCACCTGCTTTAAAAAATGCGGATATAGGAATATCAATGGGCTTAAATCGGTACAGATGTTGCAAAAAATGCTTCTGATATGATTTTAACAGATGATAACTTTGTAACTATAGTGGAAGCGGTAAAACAGGGAAGGAGCATATATGAAAATATAAAAAAGGCAGTGCATTTCTTAATTGCAACAAATATTGGAGAAATAGTTGTCATATTCTTAGGGTTAATTTTAGGCATGAACGCGCCACTTCTTGCAATACAGCTTTTATGGATAAATCTTGTAACAGATTCTATCCCAGCAATTGCTTTAGGACTAGAGCCGGAAGACAAAAATATTATGAATAAAAAACCAAGAGATAATAAAAAAGGTATTTTTTCAGATGGCTTATGGAGCAAAATTATGATAGAAGGTGCTATGATTCGGAGCAATTACAATGTTCGTTTTCAGCTTTGCAAATAAAGTGTATGGCTTAGAAGTTGCAAGAACAATGACTTTTGTGTGCCTTGGTATGACAGAAATGATACATAGCTTTAATATAAGAAGCGAAGAGTCAATATTTAAGATTGGTTTATTTAGCAATAAATATTTATTACGGAGCATTTTTACTTGGAACTATTATGCAAGTTGGCATTGTATTTATTCCAGGAGTAAGTCAAATATTTAGCTTAACTGCATTAGCACCAAAACAATGGGCAGTAACGTTTTTAGCCTCTATTGCACCTATAATAATTATGGAATTCCAAAAGAAATTAAATGAAATTGTTTTTGGAAAACCAGTATATACTTATAAAGAAATAAGAAATTAATGATTATGTTCAAAAACTCTAATTGCAAACTTTCGATTTATTTTGTTTAATTTTTTTAAAACTGCACAAAATAAGAAGCATGAAAAAGTTAGATAAAAAACTAAGATATATGATAATAACTATACTGATTTCAACAATCGTACTAGGAATTTATTATATTGCTATGAAATTTTATATAGATTATAAAGAAAGAGAAATATATAGAAAACTTGCAGATTATGTACAAAGAGAAGAAAATCAAAATGAAGAAGAAGAAAAGGAAGAAGAAGAGCCGGAGGAGCAGGTGGAGGATAAGGAGGAAGTAAAAAGTGAAAGGATGCTAAAGCTAGAAGAATTGCATGCGGAAAATAATGATATAGTTGCTTGGATTGAAATTGCAGACACAAATATAAATTATCCGGTTTTGCATACAGATAATAATTCCTTTTACTTAAACCATAATTATAAGAAAAAATACTCAGCCAGTGGATCAATATTTTTAGATGAAGCAGTTGACATGGACTTACCTAGCAGTAATTTTTTAATGTATGGTCATAGAAACAAAAATAAGATTATGTTTGAACATCTATTGAAATACAAGGATTATGATTTCTATAAAAATCATAAAACAATAAAATTTACAACATTAAAAGAAGATAAAGAATATGAAATTCTTGCTGTCTTTTATTCTAGGGTATATTACACAGACGAGAAAAATGTTTTTAGGTATTATTTCTTTACAAATGCTGAAACACAAGAAGAATATGATTATTATGTATCAGAAGCAAAAAAAGCTTCAATTTATGATACAGGTGTTAGTGCAAACTATGGGGAGCAACTTATTACACTATCAACTTGTGAATATTCTAAGAAAAATGGCAGATTCGTTGTCGTTGCAAAAAAAGTTATATAAAATAATATGCTTTTGTTTTGGAAAAGCAAGAATACTATTTTTACCCAAGAGTACAACAAAAAATTGTGCTATTGGGTAAATTTTTTGTCGAAAGAAACCTATAAATCGTCAAAACTTCTTAAACTTCGCTATTGGAAAAAATTTCCAAATGAGTTATAATACAAAATGTAAAACAAAAGAAGGACAAGTTGAGCCTTGGAAAGGAAAGAATAAAAATATGAAAATAAACTATGAAGAGAAAGACAAGGTACTTCGATTTGAAATTACAGAAGAAATTGACCACCACTGGTCAGAAAAAATAAGGAGGCAAGCAGACAATGAAATTGAAAGATATGTTCCTAAAACAGTTATATTTGATTTTGATAAGGTTTCTTTCATGGACAGTGCAGGAATAGGTATGCTTATTCGGAAGATACAAAGTTGTAAAAATGTTAGGAGGAAATATTGAAATGATAAATGTAAAACCTAACATAAAGAAAATTTTTGAAATGAGTGGGCTACCGAAACTAATGAAAATAAGCTAATTCTTTTTTCAGATATGTTTGTAGCCATAGAAAGGGATGAAAAGTTAGTATGAAAAATAAATATGATAACGAAATGAATCTTGAAATTCTTAGCAAATCTTGTAATGAATCATTTGCTAGAATCGCAGTTGCAGCATTTGCATCACAATTAGACCCAACAATTGATGAAATTGCAGATATAAAAACTGCTGTATCAGAAGCTGTTACTAATTCAATTATACATGGGTATGAAAATGGTGATGGAATAATAAAAATTAATTGCAAAATAGATAAACGAAAAATAATAGTAGAGATTTCAGATACGGGAAAAGGAATTGAAAATGTAGAAATTGCAAAAGAACCATTATATACAACAAAAGCAGAGCTTGAAAGGTCAGGGATGGGCTTTACAATTATGGAAAGTTTTATGGATGAACTAAATGTTGAATCAATACTTGGACTTGGAACTAAAGTAACAATGACAAAAACAATCAAAGACAACAAAGTCTAAAGGAGATTATACATAGGTATGTTTGATAATAATGTGGAGAACATAATAAAAGCCCAAAACGGAGACGAAGATGCTATGACAGAACTTGTTGAGAATAACAAACGGGCTTATTTGGAGCATTGTAAAAAGATTTTGCATGAGAGGATATGAAACAGAAGACCTATATCAAATTGGATGCCTAGGCTTTATAAAATCAATAAAGAGATTTGATACAAATTATGATGTTAAGCTATCAACGTACGCAGTACCTTATGTATTAGGAGAAATAAAGAAGTTTATAAGAGATGATGGAATAATAAAAGTAAGCAGAAGTGTAAAAGAATTGAACATGAAAATTAGTAAACTAGAAGAAGAACACCTAAGAAAAACAGGAGAGAATATAACAATAAAGGAACTAGAGGAAAAATTACATATAAGCAAAGAAGAAATAGTAGTTGCCTTAGAATCGAAAATGCCAGTTGAATCAATATATAAAGAGGAAGGGCAAAATGAAGATAACCAAAATAGTTTAGAAAACAAAATATCAAATGATGTAAATGAGGAAAATCTTATAATTAACAAACTCACAGTAAGTAGCTTAATCGAGAATTTGAAGCCAAAAGAAAGACAGATAATAATACTAAGGTTTTATAAAAATAAAACACAATGCCAAGTAGGTGAGATTTTAGGCATATCACAAGTGCAAGTATCCAGAATAGAAAAGAGCATTTTGAATAAGATGCGAATAGAGTTGGAGGCAGTATGAGGAAAATAGTATTATATATTTTATTAATGATAGGTATATGCTTTATTATACCTATATTTTTTACAACAAAATTCAAAGCAAAAGATGTATATAATGAAGATATAGAACCAGTTTTATTGGATATAGAAAAATATTCATATACAGATTTTGCCAAAATTAGATTATTGCATAAGGATACAAATGAGATAGAAGAAAAAGATCTTGATGAATACATTGCTGAAGTTGTTTCAGCCGAGATACCAGCAGATTATGACATAGAGGCAATAAAAGCCCAAAGCATATCAGCAAGAACATATACAATATATAAAATAATACATGGTTCAAAACACGAAAACGCTGATATATGTGACAAAGCAGATTGTTGTCAAGCATGGCTTTCAAAAGATAATAGAATAGCAAAATGGGGAGACGATGGAATTATTAAATGGAATAAAATTGTAGAAGCTGTTAATGCGACAATTGGCGAGGTTGCAACTTATGAAGGGCAAGTTATAAATGCTTTTTTCCACTCAAATAGTGGAGGAACGACAGAGACTGTGTCAAATGTATGGGGAGGAACAGATTTACCTTATTTGCAAGCTGTTGAAACTTCGGGAGAAGATGCGTATTCTCAATATAGCTCAGAGGTAACTGTAACACAAGATGAGCTAATTACAAAACTTAGAGAAAAATATAGTGATATTGATATAGATTTTTCTAATGAAGAAAGCATTAAAATAATTGAATATACTGAAGGAAAAAGAGTCAAAACTGTAAGATTTGGAAATAAAGAAATTTCACGGAGTAGAAACAAGAAGCATAATGGGGCTAAAATCAGCTAATTTTACAATTTCAAGAAATGAGGATAAGATAACATTTAATGTAATAGGAAATGGGCATGGTGTTGGTATGAGTCAAACAGGTGCTGATGCGCTTGCAAAACAAGGATATTCATATAGAGATATAATAACACATTATTATACAGGAACAGAAATCACAAAACTTAACTAAAGTTTGTATAAATTTCCTAAAACGAGGAAATAATGGTATTAAAGAAAGGAATGTGATTAAATATGAGAAATGACAGGAGAAGAAGAGAAGTAAAAGAACAGGAATATAGCATAAAAAATGTGTTATTAATTGCAGGAAGTATACTTGCTTTAGGAGTTATTGCTTTTTTTGTAACTGTAATGGTATATAATAATAATTTAGATAAAATATATGCTGATTTAGATACAGAGCAAATTGCCGAGGTTACAAAAACTGAAACAAACGAAATAAATAATCCAACAGAGGAAGCAAGTTTAAATTTAGGAAAAACCATAGAGGATATGGAAAATGAGACAAATTTGACTTCTACAGAGAATGAAGAGGATACATCTTCAAAAGAAGTTACAAGTAATGAGGTAAAAAATGAAGTAAAAAACGAGACTTCTGAAAATAAAGAGGAAGTACCAGAAGAACCTAAAGAAACAGAAAAGGAGCCTACTTTTTCTTATCCAGTTGATGGAGAGATAATGAAAGAGTATGCAAAGGATAATTTAGTTTATTCTGAAACTTTACAAGAGTGGGTAACTCATTTTGGAATTGATATAAAGGCTGAAAAAACGTCTGTAGTTAAATCTGCAGAGAATCGGTAGAGTTACTGCAATAAAAAATGACCCAAGATATGGAACGACAGTAATAATTGAACATGCAGGCGGATTTGAGACAAGATATGCAAACCTTTTGACTGCTGAGTTTGTTACAGTTGGTGAGGAGATAAGCAAAGGTCAAACTATTGGAACAGTTGGAGACACAGGTGCGTTTGAAATTTTAGATGAGCCTCATCTTCATTTTGAAATATTAAAAGATGGAGAATATCAGGATCCAAGTTTATATATAAATTAAGCAGATAAGCTAGGAAAATAATAAAAATTTAAGTGAAGTAGCGCTGGAGTGTTTGCGAGCTAGGAATTCTTAAACTTTCTTATGGAAAGAGTTCACGCGTGCCGTGGAAGGGTGCCATAAGGAAGTTTTAGAATTCCTGCGAAGAAAACCAAGGACAAAGTCTACGAAACGCAAATTTTTATTATTTCCTAGCTTTTTGATAATATTAAAAAGAAAAGTATTCTAGTAATATTATAAACTTTTAGGCTTTTCCTTGCCTATCTATTTTTTTTATGTTAATATATCATATAGAAAAGGGATGAAATTTGATATGAACGAAATAATAGGTACAAAATTTTTAGGAAAAAACCTAATAATATTTGAAGAAATAGAATCAACACAAAAATATCTAAAGGAATTAGACAAAGAAAAAGCACCAAATGGGATGGTGGTAATTGCAAAAAATCAAACTGCTGGAATAGGTACAAATGGAAGAAAATGGCTTGTAGAAAAAAACAAAAACCTTACCTTTTCTTTATTATTAAAACCAAATTGTCTTGTAAAAGAAATAGAAAACCTAAGTATTACAATAGCAAAAACTATGGTAGATGTAATAAACAAAAACTATGGATATGCTTTAAATATAAAATATCCAAATGACATAATGATAGGAGAAAAAAAGGTAGGAGGCATCTTAACAGAAGCAGTAACAAATAATGAAAAAGTAAAATATATTATAATAGGGGTTGGACTAAACGTAAACCAAGAAAACTTTCCAGAAGAAATAAAAAATATTGCAACATCCTTGAAAAAAGAATATCATAAGGAATTAGATATATATGAAATATTGACAAAATTTTTAATAGAATTTGAAAAATATCTTGTAAAAATAAATTATAATTGATATACTATATGTATAATTTTTTTTATAAAGGATAAATTAGTAAGAATCATTAATCTAGTTTATGCCTTAGGAAGGATGAGGTAAAAATGGAAAATGAAGAAAATCAAAAATTAGAAGAAATTAATGTTTCAGGAGATAGCAGTATAGTAATATCAGAAGATGTAGTATCTGTAATTGCAGGAATAGCAGTTTCAGAAGTACCAGGAGTTGTAGATACAGCAGGAGGATTTGCAGGAGGAATCTCAGAAGTATTAAGTGGAAAGAAAAAATTATCAAAAGGAATAAAAGTAGAAGTAGGAGAAAAAGAAACAAAAATAGATGTAAATATTATAGTTGAATATGGAACAAGAATACCAGATGTTGCATTTGAAATTCAAAACAAAGTTAAAAAATCAGTAAAAGAAATGACAGGACTAGATGTATTAGAAGTTAATGTTCATGTTCAAGGTGTTAGAACATCTGTAGAACCAGAAGTAAAGGAAGAAAATTAATTATAAGAGGAAATTAAAATGAAAATATTAGATAAAATAACATTAGTTCTATTCTCAATTGTAATATTAATAATTTCAGTTGTAATGGTATTATTAATGTTTGGAATAGTAAGCTATACAACAATTACATCATTATATGGACAAGTAGCAGTAAATCCTACGGCTACTAATATAACAATTGGTGTATCAATAGTGTGTGCATTACTTGCAGTTAGAGCAATATTTTTCGACTCAGGCTCAAATACAAAAAGTAATGGAATAAATGGAGAGGGAGTATTACTTGAAAATGAAGCAGGAAAACTCCTAATATCAAAAGATACAATAGAAAGTTTGGTAAATGGAGTTGCAAAAGACTTTGAAAATACACAAAGTGTTACAACAAAGGTTATAGTTGATAACCAAAACACACTAAAAGTGTTTGTAACTTTAATGGTTTTGCCAAATACAGTAATCAATGAACTTTCTATGAACCTACAGAAAAAGATAAAAGAAGTTGTAAAAAATGTTACAAATCTTGAGGTAAAATCAATAGACATAAAAATAAAAGATATATCAACTTCAGATAGTAATAAAGATATATAAAGGAAGTAGGAATTATGAAAGATTTTAAAAGCTTTATTTATGAGTACAGAGGCGCAATAATAGGTGGAATTATTGCATGTATAATATTATGGACAGGATTATTAAAATTAGTATTAGGAATACTTATACTTAGCGTAGGAGTATTCTTAGGAAACTATGTTCAAAATAATAAATACGAAGTAAAACAAAAACTATTAGATTTCATTAATAGAATGTAATGTAGGAGAAAAAAGGCAAATTATGAATAGAACAAAATCAAGAGAATTAGCTTTTATGCTAGTTTACCAAAAAGAAATACAAAAAGAAGTACGGACAAGAAACGCTTGAAATGTTTTTTGAATCTAATCAAATAAAAGAAACCGAAGTAAAAGAATATCTTAAAGATATTCTTTTTGGTGTTTCTAACAATGAAGAAAAAATAAATGAACTTATAATAAAAAATTTAAAAGAAAATTGGACAATAGATAGAGTATCAAAAATAAATATTAGTTTGTTAAAAATTGCTATATATGAAATGATATACAGTAAGATTCCATATAAAGTAGAAATAAATGAAGTCGTTGAGCTTGCAAAAAAATACTCAGACGAACAAGCACCATCTTTTGTAAACGGTATACTTGCAAGCATTGTTAAGGAAGAAAATTTAACCGAATAAGGTTTGGAAGGATAATATCAATAGAAATGGAAATTACGCCAATAACAATAACAGAACTAAATAGATACATAAAAGAAAAAGTAGCACAAGACGAATTTTTGCAAAATGTGTATATAAAAGGAGAAATCTCAAACTTTAAAAATCATTATACTGGACACATGTATTTTACTTTAAAAGACGAAAATTCATTGATAAAATGTATAATGTTTAAAGCATATAATGCAAGATTAAAATTTATGCCAAAAGACGGTATGAAAGTAGTTGTTTTTGGAACAGTTGCAGTATATGAAAAAGATGGGGTATACCAAGTTTATTGTAAAGCAATGAAGGAAGACGGAATAGGCGATTTATATACAGCATACAATGAGTTAAAAGAAAAATTGCAAAAAGAAGGATTATTTGATCAAAAATATAAAAAAAGAATACCATATATGCCAAAAATAGTAGGTGTTCTTACATCAAAAACAGGTTCTGTAATTAGAGATATAATAAATGTAAGCACAAGAAGAAACCCAAATGTGTACATAAGGCTTTTGCCAGTTCCTGTACAAGGAGAAGGTGCAGGAGAAAAAATTGCAGAAGCAATAAAATTAATGAACGAAAAAAATCTAGCAGATGTAATAATAGTTGCAAGGGGACGGAGGTTCTCTTGAGGACTTATGGCCATTTAATGAGGAAATTGTTGCAAGAGCAATATTTGAATCTAAGTTACCAGTTATTTCCGCGGTACGGTCACGAAACAGACTTTACAATAGCAGATTTTGTAGCAGATTTAAGAGCTCCAACACCATCAGCTGCAGCTGAGCTTGCTGTGCCAGAAATTAGTAAAATAGAAGAAATGATAAGAAATTATCAAAATAGATATAGACTTGCATTAAAGAAAAATGTTCAGTATATGAGATTAAGATATGAAAAATGTATGCAAAGTAGATGCTATAAAGACCCAACAAGGATGATAAATGAAAACTACATTACAATAGATAATCTTTCAAAATCAATATACAACAATATAACCAAAAAAGTTATGTTATCTAAAAAAGAATTTGCAAATAAAGTAACAAAGCTAGATGCGTTAAGCCCACTTAAAACTTTAGCAAGAGGATATGGGATTATATCAAAGAATAGTAAGACTGTAAAAGAAGCTAAGGAACTAAAAAAAGGAGACAAAATTTGTATCAGGTTTGTTGACGAAGAACGAAATGCAGAAGTTATATAAATAGGCAGAAAGGAACAAATAAAAATGGAAGAAATGAAATTTGAAGAAGCAATAAAAAAATTAGAAGAAATTGCAAAAGAACTAGAAAAACGGTGAGCTTACTCTTGATGAGAGTGTAAGTAAATTTGAAGAAGGCATGAAGCTATCTAAAACATGTACTAAAATATTAAATGAAGCAGAGAAAAAAATAAATATATTAATAAGTGAAGATGGAGAAGAATTACATGAAGAAAATTTCACTCCAGAGGAAACTGTTTAGATAAGGAAAGAGATTAAGAAATGAACGAGGTTGTAAAATTTTTTTCTAATAAATATATATATATACCACTTCTAGTTTGGTTTTCAATTCAAACATTTAAGGTAATATGGGATTTAGTTGAAACAAAAAAATTTAATTTTAAAAGAATATTAGGAGCAGGAGGGATGCCAAGTTCCCATTCAGCTGTCGTTGTGTGTTTAAGCATGATGATAGGCAAACAAAATGGATTTGATTCTTCTATATATGCTCTTTCACTTATATTTGCAATAGTTGTAATGTATGATGCGGCTGGAATAAGAAGAGCAGCAGGAAAACAAGCAGCGTTACTTAATAAAATTGTAAATACACCAGGGCTTTCAGCTCTACAAGTTCAAGAAAAACTTGTAGAAGTATTAGGACACACGCCAACTCAAGTATTTGTTGGAGCATTAATTCGGTTGTATAGTTCGGGATAATTGTGTAAATTAATATAAAGCCTTGACAATATGCTTTAACTTATGATAAAATTATTTACATAAAAAAAGAGTAAATTGCTGGCGGATACATGAATTAACATGATGGCAATTTACTAATATATAAGCCGA
Source organism: uncultured Clostridia bacterium (assembly GCA_947628715.1). Classification (GTDB taxonomy): domain Bacteria; phylum Bacillota; class Clostridia; order TANB77; family CAG-508; genus JAAWPK01. The sequence continues at coordinate 2,477 of CANRAW010000024.1, read as the reverse complement.
CCGCCTGGGCAATTCTTAATTAAATGTAGAATTGTCTTTTTTAATTTGGCAAATAGGGGGTTAAAATGGGAGATATTGAAATTGCAAGAAATGCAAAACTAAAAAACATCACAGAAATAGCAAAAGATTTAGGACTAAATGAAGAAGAAATCGAAACTTATGGAAAATATAAGGCAAAAATTACAGAAGAGGCTTTTATAAAAAATAAGGACAAAAAAGATGGAAAGCTAATACTTGTAACAGCGATAAACCCAACACCACTTGGAGAAGGAAAAACAACAATGTCAATTGGACTTGCTGATGGATTAAGACAAATAGGAAAAAAATCAATACTAGCACTAAGAGAGCCATCATTACGGACCAGTATTTGGAATAAAAGGTGGAGCAACAGGTGGAGGATATGTTCAAATAGCACCAATGGAAGACATAAACCTACACTTTACAGGAGATATTCATGCAATAACATCAGCAAATAACTTACTTTCAGCAATGATAGATAATCATATATTCTTTGGAAATGAATTAGGCTTTAAAAAAGTATTATGGAAGAGATGTGTTGACTTAAATGATAGACAATTAAGAAAAATAAAATGTGGTCTATCAGGCGAAAAAGGCATGGTAGAAAGAGAAGACGGATTTGATATAACAGTTGCATCAGAAATAATGGCAATATTATGTTTATCAAAAGATTTAAAAGACTTAAAAGAAAGAATCGGAAAAATAATAGTAGGATATAATCAAAAAGACGAACCAATAACAGCAAAAGACTTAAAAGCAGAAGGAAGCCTTGCTGTACTTTTAAAAGATGCAATAAATCCAAACCTAGTACAAACACTAGAAAATACACCAGCAATAGTACATGGTGGACCATTTGCAAATATTGCACATGGTTGCAATAGTATAAGAGCAACAAAACTTGGATTAAAACTTGCAGATTACTGCATAACAGAGGCAGGTTTCGGTGCTGACTTAGGGGCTGAAAAATTCCTAGACATAAAATGTCGTCAAACAAATCTAAAACCAAGCGCAATAGTATGTGTTGCAACAATGAGAGCATTAAAATATCACGGTGGAGCATCTAAAGAAGAAGTACAACAAGAAAACATGGAAGCACTAGAAAAAGGAACACATAATCTATTAAGACATATAGATAATATAAAGAATAAATTTGGTTTAAATGTAATTGTTGCTATCAATAAGTTCTTAACAGATACAGATAAAGAAATTGAATTTATAAGAAACAAATTACAAGAACAAGGAATAAATATGAGCTTAGTAGAAGCATGGGCTAAAGGTGGAAAAGGTGCAACAGACTTAGCAGAAAAAGTAGTAAAATTATGTGAAGAGGAAGAAAACTTTAAATATACTTATGAACTAAACGAAGAAATAGAAGAAAAAATAAAGAAAATTGCTAAAAACATATATGGTGCAGAAGACGTAGAATTTTCAGAAGAAGCAAAAGAAAGCATAAAACAAATTAAAAGATTAGGATATGGAAACTTGCCTATATGTATTGCAAAAACACAATACTCATTTTCAGACGATCCAAAGAACTTAGAATGCAGAGAAAAATTCAATATTCATGCACAAGATGTAATCTTAAAAGCAGGAGCTGGCTTTATAGTTGTAATTACAGGAAAAATAATGACAATGCCAGGTCTTCCAAAAGTACCAGCAGCAGAAGGAATAGACTTAGACGAAAATGGAAATATTGTTGGAATATTTTAGAATATAATACAAAAATATGGAAATAATATAATTTGAAAACAATTTTTAAGAAAAGAAAGGAAAGACAGATGAAAAAGAAAATTATATTTATTATTTCCATATTTTTACTTTTATTTGGATACATTTTTTACTTAACAATAGTAAACGAAAGCATTGAAACAATATCAAGGTTTGGGTCTTCTGGAAACGAAGTAAAACAAATACAACAAAAATTAAAAGAGTGGGGTTACTATAAAGGAGAAGTTGATGGAGTATATGGTAGCAAAACTCAAAGTGCAGTAAGAGCTTTTCAAAAAGCAAATGGACTTACAGTAGATGGAATCGCAGGAGAAAAAACACTTTCAGCAATAGGGATAAGTTCAAGCTCTAGTGGTAGTTCAGGCTCGTCTCAAAGCTCAAGTAACTCTTCAGATTTAAACTTACTTAGTAGACTTGTTTATGGAGAAGCAAGAGGAGAAGAATATATTGGACAAGTTGCGGTTGCAGCTGTTGTATTAAACAGAGTAGATAGTCCCAATTTCCCAAATACAGTTGCAGGAGTAATATACGAATCAGGCGCTTTTGATGTAGTAAGCGATGGGCAAATAAACTTATCACCAGATAAAACAGCCAAAAGTGCAGCACAAGACGCATTAAATCGGATGGGATCCAACAAATGGAGCATTATATTACTTTAACCCAAATACTGCAACAAGTTCTTGGATATGGTCTAGGAAAATAACGTTAAGACTCGGAAGACATATATTTTG